>DATHUN010000516.1:0-5505 GCA_035462205.1 Anaerolineales bacterium | reverse complement strand
ACTACGTTCTGCTTCACTGGTATTTCGTCTCTAGGCGTTTTGACTTCTCCCCGGCAAGCCAAGTACGGACAGTATGAGCGTCGGGCAGAATTGCATAGGTGATATCGGTATTGACGTCCAGCATTGCCGTCCGTAAATATTGATACATGAGGATGAGATCTTCGCCAGTGAACGGCAGAATAGAAATAAGAGCATTGGAAAATGGGGAGCTTTCTTCCCAAGCACTTCCTGATAAATTGTGCGCACCTCGTTAATTGTTTGCAGATCAGTAGCGAGCTGTAGATCTCGTCCAGTATACTTGTTCGGGTCTGCAAATACTTGAGCAGCAATCGCTCCCAGATCGTCTATGGCAAGCCATGGAACCAGGACAAAATGATAATCGATGTTGATGATTTTGGGCGGGCTAATGATGTGCTTTAGTAGCAGGGAGTGGAACGAAATTCGCCGTCGAAACGGGAAAAACGCACAGCCAAGAAAATACCCGATAAACGCGGCGCGTACCCACCTACCCACTGCACGCTGTGTTAGCCCGCTTTTTGAGCAACAGATTTTTCCTTCGTTTGCACTCTTAATACAACAGCCGCTGCTTTTTCTCGACCCTGCCGCTGTAAGCTGTTGGGGAAAGGCCTCTACCGCGCCTTGCATACGTGGAATGTTACGAGAGCCGTGGATCGCAAGAAAATCGCTGCTGTGGTGGGCGTGACCAACAGCCTTTCCGCCTCTAATTATTTCCCTTTGCCAACCGACTAAAAAACAACAACTGTCTTGACATCCAAGACAGTTGCTGCACCCCGTGTCGCTGGCGTTTGCTTGCCAGGTTTGACACTCGAAAAGGTTTTCATCTTTTGTTAGGGCATAGGCGGAAAAACGTGGAAGGAATCTATAACCGATAAATATAATTTTTCTAATTCCGAGAACCAAGCAGCATTTGGCATCCACGGCTCGAAAAAGAGGGTATACAGGCGGTCGTTGTTAACAATAAAAACTTCACGCCTAGGATCCTGGGCAGGAAGACCATCCACTACGATTGCCTGTTTCCCGTCTATCACAATTTCACTCCGCGTGATATTGAAGCCCTCTCCCGCTTCTGCAATTTTTTCATCTGCCACTTGAGCGGCAGTACGACCTGAAGCGGCTTCTACGGTGACTTGTACCAAAGCGTCTCCTGGAAGAAAATCTCCTCCAGATATGCCATTTGGATTGATGACAACCATATATGGCGGTAAGGGGGCATTTCCTATTGAGTAGAGGAAACAAAAACCGTCAGCGGCGTTCGTGAAAAGTTTCAAATCTGCCGTTTCAGTGGGGCATGCGCCTGTTGATGTGGAACGAGCTGGGAAACTAAGAGTTGAGAGCACGTGAAGAACAACGTCTCGGCTATCGGTGGTTGTGTCGTTAGTATGGACCAACCCGGAAAAGTTGGTATCTCCAATAGGCGGAGGAAACAAACTCCACATGTCTGTTCCATCCTCCCTCTGATTGTGACACGCAGGCCAGGTCCCTTGTGCTACAGCAATCGGCTGATAGCCTTGAGAACAGGCTCCGCCTAACCCAACTCCCCAGACCAGTTCCACCCCGCCTTCTGGGCCTTGCAAGGCGATACGATGCATTTGACCATCATTTTCATCCGGCAAGTCCTGCTCTTGCCAATTGGCAGGATACTGTATGCTAAAACCAACCTCGGCATTCGTGTACGTGTTCCAGGATGCTTCCACCTCGGAGGCAGATGCTTGCGTGGCACTAACTGTTGGCGTAAGAGAGGTGGATTGTGGATTCTGTGCAAACGAACTGCACGACGCTAGCACCATTACAAAGAGAAGGAACAGGGATTGTTTTCTCATTTTGATCCTCCTTAAGAAATGTCTTTGGAGTAAGCCGCCCAGCTTGCGCACCTTCAGCATAGTGGGGTTTTGTTTCTTATTCATTTCAGTTTCTCCTCTGGTTTGGAAGCCTGATCGCAGGCTGCTTGAATTGACCCCAGTTTACGCGTCTCGGTGCTGACAAAGTTGTCATTCGTTGACAATCCGTGTTGACTCTTTTGTTGACCGGAAGGAGAAGGTCATTATGAGTTTATCGGAACCCACTTCCTCCTTCCGGAAGACGCTTGCGATAAGCGTCTTCCGGAGTATCGACTGCAATAGCTTTTCATTTGACTTTGATGGCAGTTTCGTTGTAGTTACTGATGATTCTGTCGCGTCCAACTATGAGCTACACAGCGCGCTGTATCACTTTCCACTCGGCAAGTCGAAGCTTTTTGTCCTTTACCTAAGCCTCTACCTAGAAAATCAATTGAACAGACCCATTTGCTATCCGAATGGGTCTGTTTGCTGGGTATCCAGGGGACAGGTTATCTCCAGGATTTCTCCGATTTAGTTTCGAAATGTTCAAACGCCCGTTTTAATCCTTCCAATACCTCAGCCGAAACCTCAAAAAGAGCCTTTGCCTGCAGATCGTCGACCTTTTCCACATCTTCACGCAAATGGCTGATCAATTCCTCCATCATTCGACCTACATTCTGCGTGTGGTAGCGTGGATCGCGTTCAAAAAGGGGTGAATTAGCCATATTCATCTACTCCATGATTTTTAATGAAAATCGCCAGCTGCAGAAGTGGCTGGCGATCACGACGTTCATAGTATATTGAACCGTATTCAGAAACGCAACAGGGAACACCCTACAGGCTGCGATAGGGATATCCCTGAATGTTAATTCCTCCATTTACTTTGGTGAGCTCAATACTTTACTTCTATAACCGACAGTTTCCCACCATTCAAGAGATGTAAAGGTTCTACTTATAGTTCGCCAAGACTTGCAGATATCCCGAGGAATCGGGTGCGCCCATCTCCGCCCAGAGATTTTCGAAATCAAGCGGCTTTCGACCATCAAATGAAATTTTGCCATCCTTGCGATGCCACTCCTCCGGCGGACGATCCCGCGCCAATTCGATGCCGTTGAAATCTGGGTCATGCAGATAGATCGCTTCATGCGTACCATGATCCGAAGCACCGTCAATTGACCAGCCGCCGTCGAGAAGACGCTTAAGGGCAATGGCTAAGTCCCGGCGCGTTGGATAGAGAATGGCAAAATGATATAGTCCCGTTGTGCCGGGTGCAGGGGGCTGCCCATTCAAGCTTTCCCAGGTGTTGAGACCGATATGGTGATGGTAACCGCCGGCCGATAAAAACGCTGCCTGTCGTCCATAGCGAGTGATCAGGTCAAATCCCATCAATTCATGATAAAAATGAATCGACCGTTCCAAATCAGCTACTTTTAAGTGAACATGACCAATGCAGGTACCAGCAGGAATAGACGGAGTGGACATATGACCTACCTCCTGATAATGAAGGCGAAATCTATGAATGTCGATGTCTCATAAACGATTCTTTTTACTGAGTACGGTTCACCGGATTTTACCAGCCAAATTTCCAGGAGGGAAACACCGGTATCGACCTGAACCATCGCTTCCACCCGGCTATGCTTTACGAATGGTGATTCAGTAGATGTGACCGACCACAGTTGGTCACGTCGATATCGTTTACCTTGAAGGTAGCGAGATGGGATGGTGCATACAGAGAACGGGGTGGACGGGGCTGCCTGCCCCGGGCGATGGAGACCTTTCACCGGGTGGCAAAAACACCGGGGCGGCTAGGTCGCCCCGGTGTTCTGTTTCAGGCAATTTCGCTTTGCCTCTTTTCGCGGGATCCCCCGAACTGCTATTTTAGGGTAACTTGTCTACTGGCTGAGCCGCCCAGGTTGCTTCGAACGGTAATGTTTTGCGGATTTGTCGGCCACGAGAAATCGCCGCGGTAACGACCACCACCATCATTTTGCAATGTCCCGATCAACGTATTTGTGGCTGTAACATAAATCTGCAAGGTTGCATTGGCATTGCTGCTCGTTGCCTCCACGCGCAGTTGCCGATTGCCAGCGGAATACTCCGCAATCTGAATAGAGATGGAATCTGCTGCAGTTGTCCGGGTCGCTGTGGGACTGGAAAGAACCTGTGTTGCTGTTGGAGGGATGGCAGTCGCAGTGGAAGTGGGCAACGCTGAAGTTGAGGTAGGAGGAACACCCGTCGGAGTGGGTAGTGCAAGCGTGGATGTTGGTGCCACACTTGTGGAAGTTGGCACCACAGCGCGGAACGCCTGTGAGTTACCGTTTGGATCGATAACATCACCTACTATCACATTACCATTCGATGAAATACCAAGCGCGAGCTGGATGAACCAAGTGCCGGCAGGACAAGGAACTTGATGACAGAACGGCGTGGTTACACCAAGGTTTTGCAGTACTTTGCTGAGCTGTTCGATCCTTCCCGTTGCACTCGTCCAGCGGAAGGCGGAGTACTCCGAGATTCCGTTGACGAAGGGGAGGCCGGCTCCGCCAACCACAATGGAACCATCGAGGGAAGTTGCATGCGCTTCACTCGAGTTTCCACCGAGCGTTCCTAGGCTGCGCGCCCTTGTATCCCAGCGTGTGGCAAGTTGATTGCCCTTACTATCCATGCTGGTTCCAACCACGACATTCCCATTATCCGAGCAGTCCTCCGCGTAAGCAAGATTGTTCCTACTGACGCCACCCAGATCCTGCATTGTCCCATTTCGCCAGCGAAAAGCTTTCTGGATCCCTGCACTGTCTACGGTGGATCCAACGACGGCTCCGCCGAGGGCACAGACCGCCTGACCTTTGCTATCCCGTCCGCCGGAGAGAAAACCGAGATCGGTCACGACGCCATTTTTCCACTGGAACGCATGCCAGCTTCCCTCCGCATCTACATAAAAAGAGCCGACAATACTACTGCCATCCGGTGAGATATCGGTGGCTTTTGCATCAGAACCGGGCACATTCGAGAGTTCCTGCATCCCAGTCGCTGCGGTCCAGACGAAGGGACGCTGAAATCCGCTCAGACCTCGTGCCCAACCAACGACTTTCGAACCGTCATCCGATACCGCATAGGCTTCCGCTTCGTGAGCCTCCGGGTTTAACGTACCAAGATCCTGGAAGGTACCAGCCGTCCAACGGTAGGCATGTGGCGGCCTAAAAAATCCGTCTATGGCCCAGAAATTCCCGACCACAACAGAGCCATCTGCCGAAACATCCCAGGCACGACTCTGCACACTGTTCGGTCCCAGACCAAGTGGCTCAAAGCTAGCGACTGTAGCCTGCGCCGGGGCCGCCGCCACCTTGCTCAATTGTATTCCACCTAAACTCAGCGCCAGGAGTGGGAGTACACAGATGAAAAAGCGCAACAACCAGAGATAGATATTTTTCTTGATCATCATTACTATACCTCACATAGATATGACCGTCCTCCAATATCTGAGGACGATATGAATTGTTCTTGAGTAACTATTTCAGGGTGACTGTCCTACTTGCTGAGCCACCAAAGTTGCTTCGTACGACGATATCTTGCGGTTTCGTCGACCAGGCGAAATCTCCGCGGTAAGGACCACCACCTTCGTTGCGCAATGTCCGAATCCTTGTCATATGCATTACGCTTTTCCTAG
>DATHUN010000515.1:0-2351 GCA_035462205.1 Anaerolineales bacterium | reverse complement strand
TGCTCATAGCAATGATCACCTGCTTATCATCGTGCGAGACTTGAAAAGCATCCAATGAAGCTGCAGAGGGGAAACTGGTGAGAGTATCCACACTGTCATTGCTCAACTTGTAAAATTTGATGGTCAGGCCGCTGATAAAGAGGATTGTATCTTGATCCAGCCATTGCACGTCGCTTTTGCTGGCGCTATCGTTGGTGAGCTGCTTGAGTTCACTTCCATCCACGTTCATGAGCCAGATCTCATTATTCGCGACAAAAGCGATTTTATCCGCGCCGCCAAGGACCGGGAACTGGGGCGCGACAGGAGCCTGTGTTTCTGTAGGCTGCACCTCGGTCGCGGTCACCTCGACGACAGGCGCGATTACTTCCGTAGCAGCAATCGTGGAAATGGCTGTGTCTGTCGGTGCCGGTACGGTGAAGGTGGCTGTTAAAACCGGCGCTTCTGTGACAGGCGGAGAGTTACGGTCTCCTTTAAACAGTGCATTGAATACAAAGAAGCCTCCAGCGAGAACAGCGATCGCAACAAGAGGAAGAATAACTGCCAGAGGACGGAACGCTTTTTGGGGTGCGGCAATCGGCGGGCTGATGACAGGTGCGATTTTCGGAGCGGATACCTTCGTTCGTAATTGTGTTGAATTGTTGTGCGTAAGGTCACGCAGCGCGTTGGTCATATCGACTGCGCTGGTATAGCGATCCTTTTTGTTCTTTGCCATCGCGGTCTGGATGATTGTATCCATCCCTTCGGGCAGTTTCGGATTGGCATTCAAAATATGAGGGACCGGATCGGTAATGTGCTTGATGGCAACTGCCATCGGCGTGTCGGCTTCGTACGGTTGTTTGCCCGTAACCATTTCATAGAGAATAATCCCGAGGGAATAAATATCAGCGCGGCCATCGATCTCATCGCCCTGTGCCTGTTCAGGAGCCATATAGGCAGGCGTGCCGATGATCGCGCTGCCGGTCACGTTGCCGGCCTGCGCCTGGGTCAACTTGGCAATGCCAAAATCGGAAATATAGGGATTATCTCTTCGATCAAAGAGAATATTACTGGGCTTAATGTCACGATGGATGATCCCCTTGGAGTGCGCCTCGTCGAGTCCAGGAGCGATGATGCCTAGAATGCGGGCGGCCTCCTCCACGGTCATGATGCCAGCCTTGATGCGTTCGGAAAGCGAGCCGCCGGTCATATAGCGCATGACGAAATAGGGCTGTCCATCCGACTCGCCGACATCGTAAACCGGAACAATGGCAGAATGTTCGAGCTGGGCAATGATCTTGGCTTCGCGCTCAAAGCGCAGCCGGAATTGTGGGTCGGCGTGGAGCAGCTCGCGCGGCAGAACTTTGACGGCGACCTCACGTTCAAAGCGGGGATCGTATACTCGGTAGACCGTCGCCATTCCGCCGCGGCCCAACTCAGATCTGACCTCATAGATGCCAATTTTTTCCGGTTGCATAGTGTTTTTAGTGCTCCGCCAAGCTCAAGCTGGACAATAATGTAGGCAACGTGTCGAATCAATTGGCTTACCGGTCTGCCCTGTCCAAGTACTAGTAGTATACCTATGCCAAAGTATGAGCGCAAGCATCCTACATGACAACTTAGTAATGATGCCAATCGCCGAGGAAGCGCATGAAACAAATCCCTGGTTTTTCCGTCTTATAAATAAGCGCAGAAACGCGCAGGCCGGGATTGCGTAGATTAAATGCTAATAATTGGCAGTCCCGAGTGAAGCGGATGTCCAGAAACACCTGTAAGATCTGTAGGGCGATGGTCATCCATTCGTAAGGTTTGAAAACCCCCTTTTATGGTATATTGGCGGCACTATGGACGAAAAAATTACAATTATTGAAGGTCCTCCCCCTGTTTTTGAAGCCGTAAATGATGGCTGGGCATTGGGCTTGAACGAAAGTTCGCACCTGTCAGTCCCTGCGCTGACCCGCTTGCGGACGTTTAATGGACCGGCACTTGTGGAGCGTTGTTACCGGGCATGGAGCACACAGACACCGATTCACCTGCATTATCGAAATGATATGGGTGTCGAGCAGGCGGCACCGATACTGGCGGCTCGAAACGTGGAAACACCTGATGGGCATGTACTCCTGCTCTGGGTATATCTCGATCACGATAAGGTGGAGTACGAGCTCGATAAAGGGGATGACGAAGCAGACGAAGACAATTTAGAATAAACAAAAGACCGGACGAAAGTCCGGTCTTTTCACGCTTTTCGCTGATTTTCATCATATTGACGAGTTTTTGACTCTCGTGATAAGGTTAAGATGTAAGACATTTACTGGGTAATTTTCATGAATATGTGTTCGACATAACCCGAATTGCAAGCGGGCACCCGTCCTGGG
>DATHUN010000514.1:0-6782 GCA_035462205.1 Anaerolineales bacterium | reverse complement strand
CAGGACCATACAAGCACCACACATCTCCTCACCGCAACCAAATTGAGGAGCGGTAAGCCCCAATTCATTCCGCAGAACATACAGCAGCGGTGTCTCTGGAGTCGCCTGTACTTTATAGGACGTTCCATTTACGATGAGAACAATTGCCTCGGGCATGCAGATTTTCTCCTGATTCGATTTCTCTTATTGTCGAGATTATTCACCCTATCCAATGGATTGTCAATTCCCCGGTACTTGTGCTGATACACTCTCCATCCGTAAAAACTATGTGAACCCTGCTTGGTCAGAAGGTGATTTAACACAAACAGCCACCCGAGTGTTGCTCGCGTGGCTGTTGGATGGGAAACTTCGTTGTCTTTGCGCGACAGATAAGCTCTAAACCAGAGCCCTCACAGCTATGGATTACTTACCTTGTCACTACGGACAGTGGGTTGCGTCGAGTTCATCTACGGAAGCCAGGAAACTTCCCAGCTGGCCAACACTGTCGAAACCAAATAGCCGGGCCACATTGCCTAACCCGAGTCGTGGTTCACTCTGGCTGGATGAATGGGCGCCAACGTCGTGGACGGTAGATGCACGCTGGGACGTCACTACCCCCCAGCAATTGCGACCATCATCGGCGAATGCAGGCCCGAACGAGGCCGCGAGCAACACCGTAGCTAGGAGCAGGCTCTGAATCATAATACGCTTGGAACGTCTGTTAGGTGTAAACATGGTTATCCTCATTTTTAGATAGCTTGTGAGCATGCCTGCAGCATGAGCCAATGCGCAAACCAGCCTCATTAGACGATAAATCCTTGTCGTTGGCTCTCCGACCTCCGTTTCAGAACAGCTAGGAAGCGGGTTATGATGTCTGCTGCTTTGCGAGACTTCCGGGTAAAAGTGGCTTACAGTAATAGTACGCACGGAAACGCCGGCTGCATTTATCTTACGAGCCCTGGAAATAATGAACTTTTGCGGCCTGCGCGGGTGCCGGCCCTATGGAATTGAACTCCTGATAAAAAATGGCAGATGTGCGCAAGTACTATTCGCCATCATATTTATCATGAATGAGGGCTTGTACTTCACTCATCGAACGATGGAAGGGCCCGTGCTCTTCCATTTTTAGGCTTGTGACTGCCGCTGCCCAGACACCTGCCTGGCGTGGTGACATGGAGAGCCGCATTGCAACGTATGTTCCCAGGCAGGTATCGCCGCGCCCGCTGCGTCCCTCCAGGCGTGTTGGATAGAAGCTCATCTCATAAAATTTGCGATCCGCATAAATCAGCAACCCATCTTTATACGTTAGGACAATTTCTCGTGGACCCATTTTTGTATAGAATTCAGCAGCTTCGTAAATATCGGTTTCACCGGTCAGAAATTCTGCCTCTACAGCATCGCTCTTGACTATATCGACAAGCGCAAGTGTGGATTCCATTTCATACCAGGGTTCGTATTTCAACTCCACACCGCGTAAGACGCGAACAAATCCCTGCATGTCGGCCGCCACCAGCATCCTTCTCTCTTTGAGTGTACGAATGACATCCCTACCCACCTCCCCGCGCAGGCTGGAGCCAATCACAGCCGCACGCGCATCAAGATTTTGTACATCGCCGGCCGGAATCGAGCCCGCTACACCGGTGACAGAAAGTGTGCGGATATCGGGGTCAAGAGTCGGGTATACCAATTTCAGCAAGGTGGATGTAGGTGTATAAGTAGCGTAGCAATCAATGCCAGCCCGTATAAATTTATCGACTACATGCTGATCCTCTTTGGCAAGGTGGGTAACAACAGCCACCTTCTTACCCAGCCGCGCCGCCGCATGCGCTGCATAGTTAACCGCTCCGCCATCTACAATCTTTGTGCCAGCTGGCGAGAGTATCGTATCCTTGGTGTAGTTACCAATATAAACAACATCGTAGCGTTTCATAATGTATCTTTTTAATTGATATGGGAACAGGCTGGATGCTTGCGCGAAGTAACCGCGCCATTACTCCGTTGTTTTTGCCGCGGGCAGCACCTGGATACAGTCCTCTGCAAAGCTGAGAGTGATATGCTCCCCTTCCGGGAACAACTCGGTGACATGCGGATCAGTTTCCGTCCCGAGGATGGTGACGCCACCAACTTCGACCGCGTATTCGATGTTATCGCCAAGATAGACCGCCTGGCGGACAACGCCATCATAGATCCCACCATACTTTTTGATCTGGATCATTTCGGGACGAACGATCAATGTCACAGCTTCCCCATCGCGAAACTCCCGCTTGATATTCGATAGAGTAATCGCTTGCCGTAGCGCTCGTACAGTCAGAGTCGAGCTGTTTTGAGCAAGGACGACACCATCGATGAAATTGGCACGCCCGATAAAATTGGCAACAAACCGGCTGTTTGGGAATCGGTAGATTTCCACCGGATTCCCGATCTGCTCGATCAAGCCCTCATTCATGACTACAATCCGATCGGAAAGAGTCATCGCCTCGATTTGATCGTGCGTAACATAAACACTGGTGATATTTAAGGTTTTTTGTATTCTGCGGATCTCTGTTCGCATCTCCTCGCGTAGTTTTGCATCCAGGTTGGAGAGCGGCTCATCCATGAGCAGAACCTTGGGCTCCATCACCAGTGCGCGCGCCAACGCCACTCGCTGTTGCTGACCACCGGATAACTGTCCCGGAGCACGATCTCCATAACCTCGCAGGTGTACCAGGTCTAATACACGACCTACTCGTTCCGCGATCGTCTTCTTACTCAGTCGCTGTACATTTAATCCATACGCAACGTTTTCGAAAACGGTTAGGTGAGGAAATAGAGCATAGCTTTGGAAGACCATCGACATATCCCGTTTGTGAGGCGGCAAGGAATTGATTTCCAGACCATCCAAAACAATCCTGCCTGTGGTTGGAAACTCAAAACCTGCAATCATTCGCAGTGTGGTGGTTTTTCCACAACCAGAGGGCCCAAGCAAGGTCACAAGCTCTCCTTTTTGGATCTCGAGGTTTACATCCTGAACAGCAACCACCTCGCCAATACTGCCGCGCGAAGGAAAGGCCTTGCTGATGTTCTCCAGTGTTAAATACATTGAAAATTCCTCATTTCGATAATGATTACAGGTCCTAACTCAGGTCCACACCTTGCCGACCGCGCAGCAAGCGACTGGTGATCACGTTTAATAACGCAATGGCAATCAAGACAAACAAAATAATCAGCGTCGAGTAGGCAGCGGCGATGCTGACGCCGCCCTGTTCCCATTCGCTCAAAATCGAAGCCGTGACAATCCTCCACTTTGCGCTTACCAGAAAGACGATGGCAGAAAGACTTGTCATGTGCCGGGTAAAACTAAATATCAAGCCGGCCACTAAGGCAGGAAGGATAAGTGGCAAGGTTACTTTCCGGAAGGTGTATTGTGCGTCCCCGCCGAGAATGTTCGACGCCTCTTCGATCGATGGATCGATTTGCTGCAAAGATGCTACCCCAGCTCGAACGGAGGCAGGCAAACTCCGGATCACGAATGCTGCCATGATAATATATGCGCCACCGACCAATACAAAAGGAATACCGATAAAGGACATGGCGCAGGGAATGCTCAGCGCCAAGATGCCTCCGATCACTCGCTGGACAGGATTCTTGAGTCCTTGGACCAACAGGATGCCCGCAAAGATCAAGAAAATTGCGAGAAGCGAAGGAGGCGGTTGCAGTAGTACTTTAATATAATCTGAAAATTGGAAGCTTGCATTGCTCCAGAAGCCTCGCGGAATGCTACGGCTGTAATCAGCAATTGGCTTAGCAATCGTGACAGCCCAATTGGTGCTCATCACGTACAATCCCAGGAGGGCGGAGAGCATTGCGCCATATAGTTTTTTGTTGCTGAGGAACAAGATCACTGCCAGAAGCAAATAAATTCCACCTAGCAAGTAATAAACCAGTTTTGCCTCAAGCCTGGTCAAGAGGAAACCACCCAAGCTTCCCATCAAGAGGATGACAATTCTTTCCCGCGCATTTTTACCGACTACCAAAACGAAAAACAGGGCGAGCAGTGCGTAAATTACGATTGCCAAGGCTAGAGGCGGCTTATTGAAAACCAAGATAAAGCCAATTCCCAGAATCGTGCCGGGCACAGCCCCACCCAGGTTTGAGGTGAAATCGAGCAGCTCCTTCCCACTAAAGTTTTTTCTCACTACCAGCCACGCAATGATCATACCTAAGAAAGCTGCAAATGGCGTTGCCAGGGTGCTTAAGAATGTTGTATCCAGGATCGCTTCTACTCCACGCGTGAGCACCATAGACCAGTGCCTTAATGTCGGAGTGAAATCGACTCCCCAGGTGAAGCTGAAGGAACCGTAGACAATGGTGGCATAAAGGAGAAGCACAAACGCGCAGATCAAGTAGGCTAAACCATTAAATCCCCAGCGAATGAGCGGGTCTTTCTCAGTAATTTGCGCACCAGAAGGCTTGCCTGTCACCGAAATGTAGGAGCGCCGGTTCACGTAATATCGCTGGATCATGAATAACATTAAAGTTGGAATGATCAGAATCAAAGACAGTACCGAGGCTTTCTGGTAATCATATTCACCAATCACAGCTAGGAAGATTTGCGCGGAAAGTACCGTTTTATTCCCCGCGATAAAAAGTGGGTTTCCGAGATCGGCTAACGATTCGACGAACAGCAATAAAAAGGAGCCTGCGATTCCAGGCGTCAGGAGCGGCAGAGTTACGGTCCGGAATATATGCAGCCGGCTTGCACCTAGACTGGCAGCTGCCTCTTCCATGGAAGGATTCAAGCGCTCCAGCATCGCGCGCAGGATCAAATACGCCACAGAGAAAAAGGTGATCGTTTGAACGAGAACTAGCCCATCCAAACCATAAATATCATTCATACCCTGTACAAAATTTATGCCTAGGATTTTTTTCGTAATCAATCCACTTCGCCCAAATAAAAGAATCACACTGAGGGCCAAAGCAAAAGGGGGAGAAACAGTTGGCAACAAGGCTAGCCAATGCAGCAGGTTTTTTGCAGGCGGGTTGCAGCGCACGCTCGAATAAGCGAAAATAAAGCCTACTATCGTTCCGAAGACGGCGGTCAGAAGACCCATAATCATAGTATCCAGAAAGGCGCGGCGCAGTCCGGGTCCATAATAAGTGTCGAAATAACGCGCAAAATAAGATAAATCGAAACGTCCTCCCTCCGAGACAAAGCCACCGGAAACGGTTCGAAGGATTGGCAATATCACAAAGACAAAAATAAAGATTCCAGAGAACAGCAAGCTCATAAAAAGTACTGGATCCCTGAAGATTAATGAAAATTCGCGGAAGCGGCGCTTGGTATCAACAAAATGCACTTTGCGGGCTTTTGGCAACGCTAAACGAGTCTTCATGTTTCTCCGATCATACAATTCTGGGCGGCATGTGTGCCGCCCAGAACTTGGTCCCCTATGATTATTCTTTTAGATTTTCGGCGCCTGCAATTTCGTTGGTGAACTTTTCGACGAACTCCTTCTTGTGCTCTCCGGCCCAGATAAAGTCATAGTCAATCAGCTTGACTTGAAGCAGTTCTGGATGAGAGAGCTCCACGCCCTTAACGGTCGGGGCCTGATAGGCCGCGTAGGTGGGGCCGAGGGCCTGCGCTTCGGGAGTCAGAGCCCAGTCATACCAGAGCTTCGCAGCCTGCATGTGCTTCGCACCCTTGAGGATCCCCATGCCACCAATTTCGTAGCCGGTTCCTTCTTCTGGGAAGGTCAGCACGAGCGGCAATTTATTGTTTTCAATTTCATTCACGATATCGTGAGAGAATACAATTGCCACCGCAGCTTCGCCCTGACCGACAAACTTCGCAGGTGCCGCGCCGCTCTTTGTAAATTGAGAGACCTGTCCGGCATATTCTTTCAAATATTTCCAGCCTTCTTCCTCACCCCGTAACTGCAGAATGGTCGCGAGGGCGGTGTAAGACGTGCCGGACGAAGACGGGTGGGCAACCATGACTTGGCCTTTAAATTCAGGTTTCAACAGGTCATCCCAGGATGTCGGAGCTTCCACGCCCGGGTTCTCGGCCAGCCATTCGCTATTGGTTGCGAATCCGAGAGTACCCATGTAAACCCCCACCCAGTAATTATCTGCATCCTTCATTTTTGCCGGATCGATCAAATTGGCAGCGTTCGGTGATTCATACTGTTCCAGCAGTCCATCTCCCTTCGCCGAGACAAAGCTATCGATCGGTCCGCCCCACCAGATATCGAATTGTGGGTTATCTTTTTCGGCCTGCACGCGTGCCAGCGCCTCACCAGAGGACATTCTGACATAGTTGACGGTAATCCCGTACTTCGCCTCGAATTCCTGCTTCATGCCCTGACACCATTGTTCCTGCGGTGTGCATAGAACATTTAGCTCCGTATCGGTGATTGCTTCGGTAGCAGCCGGGGCTTCGGTGGCTGCTGGCGCCTCCGTAGCTGCCGGCGCGTTTGTGGCCGCCTGTGCAGGTTCGGTTGCCGCTGGAGCTTGTGTTGCGGCTGGAGCGCAAGCCGATAAAATCACAAGCACCATCAAGCTGTAGATCATCAAACTTCGTAGTCTTTTGGTGGTCATCTCTTCTCCTTTTGAATTAGAGTCGAATGGGCACAGGATAGTGCCCATATGCCAAACAGCAGTCAATTTAACCAACGCCTTCGACTTAAGATAATATTAAGGAACAAGAACTGGGGTGTCAAGAGGCAATTCTCATAATATGGACGTCTTTACTCCTGAAGCGCCTTATGTTTTGATTCCAGTCTTCCATAACAATTCGCATATAATTGGAATGTACAAGTTCCCAG
>DATHUN010000513.1:0-2637 GCA_035462205.1 Anaerolineales bacterium | reverse complement strand
CTGACAAGAACAGGAGTGACCAGAACAGCATGAAAAAACTGTTTCAAAGTGATTGGGTCTCTCGTTCGATCGATGCGCTTCTACCGGTATTTGCCACCCTAGCAGCATTGTTGGTAGGCGCTATCATGTTGCTGTTTTTGAAGGTAAATCCTTTAGAAGCGTACAAAGCTCTCTGGCAAGGAGCCTTTGGCAGCAGCAATGCTTTCGCTGAAACGTTAGTGAAAGCCACGCCCCTGTTATTGGTGGCGCTTGGCATCTGTATCTCCTTCCGTGGCGATGTAATCAATATCGGCGGGGAGGGACAGATGGTTATTGGCGCACTCTTCGCGACCTGGGTGGGACTGACCTTTACAACTCTGCCCGGTTGGTTTGTGATCACGCTGGCGATGCTGGCCGGGTTCGTAGGTGGTGCGATTTGGGGTGGAATTCCGGGTTTCCTAAAAGCATATTTCCGAGTCAATGAAATTCTGAGTACAGTGATGATGAATGCCATTGCCGTGCAGTTGATGAATTTCCTGCTGCGTGGACCGATGATCGATCCCTCCCAGGCAAGGCTGGCGTCCAAGATTCCGCAAACGGCCCGTCTGCTTGAAATCTTCCGTTTACCTCGGCTTGCACCAACTCGTTTGCATTTCGGCGCGCTGATTGCCGTAGTGCTGGCGATCCTCGTATACATTCTTTTATGGCGGACGACCGTGGGCTATCGCATTCGGGCTGTTGGACAAAATCCGCATGCGGCGCGGTACGCGGGAATTAATGTCTCGCGCCATATTGTTTTAGCACTACTGTTGAGCGGCGCATTTGCGGGTCTTGCCGGAGCGATCCAAGTCTTCGGCGTGAACTATCGCATGATTACGGATGGCTCAGCCTCCGGCTTTACGGGCAGCGCTGGTTTCAATGGCATTGTCGCGGCGTTGTTTGGGCAGCTACATCCAATCTGGTCGATCCCTGCCTCTATTCTGTTTGGGGCGTTGTTAGTCGGGGCGAACCAGATGCAACGGGTAGTGCAGGTCCCGTCGGCGCTGGTGATCGCCCTCAATGGTCTCGTGGTTGTCTTTGTCGTTAGCAGTGAAAACTGGCGACGCAAGAGACAGCGTCGCAGGCTGGCGGCGGTTGGTCCGGATGAAGAATCGCCTCCGTCTACAGATAAAGAAAAAGTGCCTGAAGCGGAGACTATCGCATGATTTCTAACCTCTTCTCAGTCACCGTTTTGATCGGCATTCTTGCCTCGGGAATCCGTTTGGCGACTCCGTATCTCTATGCTGCCATCGGTGAGACTTTTGGTCAGCGCAGCGGCGTGCTCAATCTCGGCGTGGAAGGGCAGATGCTCTTGGGCGCCTTTGCTGCTTTCTATGTTGCATTAACAACGGGCAACCTTTGGCTGGGTGTTCTAACCGCGATGCTTGTGGGCGCCATCATGGGATTGGCAATGGCCTATGTGACCGTCAATCTGAACGCCGAGCAGGGCATCAGTGGGATTGGTTTTTATCTGTTTGGCTTGGGGATGAGCGATTTGCTGTTCCAAAAATTACTGGGCACGGTGGAAACTGTCAAAGGCTTTTCGCCAATCTATATCCCCGGTTTGAGCGATATTCCCGGAATCGGAGAAATTTTCTTCAAGCAAAATTTACTGGTCTATGGCGCATATTTGCTTGTGCCGCTTGCCTGGTTTGTCTTGAACAAAACAACTCTTGGATTAAAGATTCGTTCGGTGGGAGAAAACCCAGATGCGGCCGATTCGCTTGGTGTGAGTGTGGCGCGCATCCGCTATTTCACGATCATCCTCGGCGGCACGCTCTCAGGTCTTGCCGGCGCTTCTCTTTCGATTGCCTTATTGAATGTCTTTCAACAAAATATGACCAGTGGGCAAGGCTTTATCGCGGTGGCTCTCGTCTACTTTGGAGCATGGCGTCCGGTTGGAGTTTTAGGCGGCGCATTGTTGTTCAGTATGATCAACTCCTTACAGTTATGGATTCAAGTGCTGGGAATCAAGATCCCATCTGATATCGCGGTGATGATGCCTTACGTGTTGACGATTTTAGTATTGGTAATGACGGTCTCGAAAATCCGTGCTCCAGCGGCATTAACCAAGCCCTTCGAACGGGAAAACTAATTTCAACAGGAGGTGTAACACTCCGAATCTCTTGGAACTGAACATTGAAACATATCCATTGTTGTACAGAAAGAATCGTACCATTCACTAAGGAGAAGAATATGAAAAAGTTTGCATGGTTCTTAACTCTCGTTCTTGCATTTTCGCTGGTTTTGAGTGCCTGTGGAGCAGCCGCGGTGCCCGCCACAAGTGCACCCGCTCAAAAGTTCCGCGTCGCTGTTGTTATGCCGAGCGCCATCAATGACCTGGCGTTCAGCCAGAGCATGTATGATGCTCTGATACGCGTTCAAAATGACATGGGCGGCCCCGATAAATTCGAGGTCGTCTATTCAGAAAACATGTTCGTTGTCGATGATGCAGCGGCCGCCATCCGCGATTACGCTTCCAAAGGCTATAACCTTGTCATCGCGCATGGCTCCCAGTACGGGTCCTCAGTGCAGGAAATTGCCCCGGACTTCCCCAAGACCAGCTTTGCCTGGGGTACAACCAGTGACACATTTGGTCTTCCCAATGTATTTTCCTAC
>DATHUN010000512.1:0-1974 GCA_035462205.1 Anaerolineales bacterium | reverse complement strand
CCCAATTGTCCATCAGCGCCGAGGCTGAACATGAACACTTCGGCATCTGTACCACCAGAGATGAACAGTGTGTTGTTTCCGTAGGCAACATCTTCGGTATCCGTTGTTGTACCTACTGAGAAGACAGTATCGTCCGAGGTACAGTATTGACCATCCGCGCCTAAGCTCACCTCAAAGACTTTACGGGCATCATCATCGGATATGAAAATGTGATTGTTGTTCTGATTAACGGCAATTCCGGTTGGCTCATTGGAAAATCCACTGTGCGAGAGATTTGTCGTGCTGCACGTGCCCGTTGAGGTGCCTGAAAGGGTCGATAGGAACACATTCTTGCCGGTGAAGTAGTTGGACATTTCGTCCACTTCGCTATCGTCGAGGATAAATCCACCGGTGAGAGGCCAATAGTCGATCCCCGACGGATCGGGACTGGAAGGATTCCAGACTGTGTTCGAGGTGCTAAACGTTCGGACGAGGGTCGTTCCGAGTAGTGTCGTTCCAACGGGAAGGGAATCCGGCGCCAGCGACAATTCAAGGATTTGACCGGAGCTTGTCTGCTGGGTTTGGGTCTCGCTGATGCCACTATCCAAGACAAACAGGTTCATTGTTGCGGGATCATCTGTCATATCCGCGCTGGGAGCAAAGGTCAGCGCCTGGATATTATTCAATTGCAAGGAGGCTAAATCCAGCGTGGAGATAATTTGTCCAGTTGGATCGAGCTCATAGATTTTCCGTTCGTTCGACGCCGCCGTGTAGAGATGCGCATTCTGCGGATTAAAAGCAAGTCCGCGCAGTTGGGCGTGTTTCAATCCCGCAAGATCCAACCGTTTGATATTTCCATTTTGTGCAGCGCTGTCGCCGTCGAACCCATTTGCGGGATCACGGTTGACCGAGATAATCCGGGGTCCTTTCGAATCCAGAATGAACAGGCGTCCACTGGCAGGATTAAACGCCACCCCACCTAGATTCTCAAGTCCGTACGCTCGGGCGTTATGATTCTTAATATTTCTGGCAGCGGCATCAGGTAAACCCTTTTCGTCCATGCCCACTTCGAGTAGCTCGGAAACACCATGATTCAAGACAAACAGACTGTTGCTTTGAGCATCAAACGCCGCGCCGAGTGGATCCTCTACCGTGGCCGGAAATACCAAGGAACCTGACGGTTGCTCGTAATTTGAGACCAATTGAATGTCTTGGATATTCGATTGTGCTCCCCATAGGATAAATCCACTCGATTGGGGCAAAAAGGTAAAACCAGTCGGGTTCGGAGCGCCGAACTCAGCTGTATACAAGATGCGGATCTCTTTGAAGGGATGCGGTTGCGCCTGCGCAAGGACAACCGGTTTCACGTTCCATATACTTAGAATCGGAATGATAATGACTAATAGCAGTCGGATGACAGCAATCGTACTTTTCGATAGGCTTCTCATAGTTTTGGTCTCTTTTCCAATCATGGCTTTGACGAGGACATAATGACTGCCTGGGTAGCAACCCCTGTGCCTAGTCCCATGAGGCGCGTTCCACCACGCCAGCATGACGGTCACCTGTGAATAAAGTTACAAATATGCAAACTCCTCATACAGTTTCTTCGATGTACGAAAAAGTCGAACAAATGTATCCAATTATCGTTTTAAATAGGAAGTTGATGAAATCTATGAAGGAAGACCAGAAGAGCATCGAAAATCGCCTGTCCAGCCATATTTGCTTTGTTAAAACCCTGTTAACGGCACTGACGACTGCTTTACAAATTACTCCTGCCCTGCTATACTTTTGCACATTGGATTTGACTTTCGTAGCGCCTCGGCGCTATTTGTTTGAGAACAATCGCAAGTGATATACGGCGTCACCCCCGCGAGCGAGTCAGCGAGGGTTTTTTTTTATTAAACTCTAGACCTTAACCGCCATCGGCGGATAAATATTTTTTTGTAACAAGTGAGGATAAATATACTTGTATGAGTAAGCACGGAAAATTGAAGA
>DATHUN010000511.1:0-4999 GCA_035462205.1 Anaerolineales bacterium | reverse complement strand
CTCGATTTGCGTGGTGATCTGTGCAACAGAATAAATGAGATCATTCGAATGGGCAAGCTGGTCCAGCCACTTGCGCTCGTCCTGTGCCTTGCGGAGCTGTTCCAGCGCCGTAGCAAGCTGCCCCGCCAGAGTCACAAGCAAACGCTCGTCGTCTTCAGTAAACGCATCCCGTTTCGTGCTTTCAGCGTTAATCACGCCCAGAACGTGTTCCTTGAACTTAATCGGCACACACAGTTCGGATATGGTTCGATCATCCATGGCCAAATAGTTCTCGATTCGACGCACATTTCCAATGCGTTGCGATTGGCCCCTTTGTGCAACTTCGCCGCTGACCCCGCTTCCCAGCTGCACGTCCAGGATCTCCTTCTTTTCCATGGAATGAAAACGGTAGGATGGATGTGCCCGCAGGACCTGTTTCTGCTCGTCAATCAACAAAACCCCAAAGTTATCTGGGAATAAATTTTGTCCAATAATATTGGTGACCTGCTCGATCAAATGATCTTGGTTATCTGCTTCGATGGAAACCAGAGCAACATCATGCAAGGCGGTTAGTTGGCGGACCTGCTTACGCTCTTCTTCCAACAGCTGTGACTTGGATAGGACAAGCGCCAGCTGCTCGGCCGTAATCTCAGCTTGCAAAATAATCTCCCTGTCAAAGATGCGTTTCTTATTGTAGCCCAAAAGGATGGTGCCAAGCTTATTCTGCTGGGTGATCAAAGGAATGCCTAACATAGAACAGCTCGGAAATATGCTGGCAACCTTGCGACTGATGTATTCCGAATTCTCAATATCGGGAACGGGGATGGGATGTCCCGCCTTCATGACGGAGGCGGCCAGGGTGATCTCACCGGCTTCAAACCGCGTGTAGGGGTAGACATCCTGTATGGAGCCAAATGCAGTCGTGGGAATCGCTATGTCACGAGCGGCATCCCATAACGCAAAGAACGCGTCATCGGCTGAAAAGAGGAGCGCTAATTTTTCGGTCAGGATTTCCAGAGTAGCTTTCAGACTATTCGCCTCAAGGGCTTTCGAGGTGATCTGGTTCAGCAGCTCCAGGAATTTCGTATGCGATGCACGTTCCCTCTCGTATTGCTCCAATTTCAGGATCGCGTCTTTTCGCTCACCGATGACTTTGGTCAATTTACCAAACACAAATGCAACCACGAACAACGAGAATGTGCCGATGAGGTTGCCTGGCATCAGGTATAAACCCTCAAAAGAATAGTTTCCGAGCAATAAAATGAACGTGTTCGAGAGGATAATTACAATTGCAATGACCATGCCTGCCATACTGCCCAAGTACCAGCTTGCCACCATGACCGGAATAATGGCCAGAGAAGCAATGCCGATTCCTGTCTGGCGGTAATAACGCGAAAAGACCGCGATGTATCCCAGAACACTAAGAAGGACGAGCAAGTAGGATGAAAATTTTGAATACAGAAAGTCGCGCCTGTCCATTCTATACCTAATCTTCATACGGTTCGTGCCAACATTTTGTTGGCATCTAACGAATTAATTTTATTCCCCGTCAATAAAAAATACAACTCTGCCTTATTTCCCTCTACACTTTTGTATGGAAATAGTAATCGATCTCCAAGAATGACTGTCCTGCGCTACACGATCACATTGTTCGGATTCATGATGTACTGCCACCAGTTGTTATGGATGCCATTGATGCGCCCGGCCGTCTTGGGCAGATGCGAAAGCCACCAAACATGATGCTTGCGGATGTCTCCATTACCCCATTCGCTGGCCGTGACCTGGCGCCTTTGCCCGCGAAAATTGGGGAAGTTATACCAGTCGTCGCATTCGCTCACGACCGTCGAGGAATTGTTCCAATCGTAATCACGTTCGCTATTTGGCGCAAAATGGACATTGCCCACCCCGGCGTGGCCGGGATGTGTTTTCTCGTAGCGCGTGAACCGCTTCCACAGATTGTCTTCGCCGCTCATGCCCTCGAAGGTTTTCTCCATGATCGATTCGGCGCGGTGCCCGAGATTCTCGAGCATCTCGCCAACGCCCCGCTCATACGAGAAACCCATGATCACGAACCGTCGCAAGGAGGCTTCGGTGTGTTTGAGCGGCGGTGCGTTGCACCAGAAGGCACCGGGTCCCGCCATGATGGACTCATAAAATCCCGCGTGCGGAAAGTTGAAGACCCAAACTTCGTCAATCTCATCATTAGCGACGCGCTGCAGTACGTTGAAGCGGTCAATGATCTCGTAGTAATTTGCTTCCTGCGGCATGTAGGGCGACTGAAAGCCGCGCACCACATCCAGATAGGTGCGGGCGTCGTAGACGAATCCGTCCACCTTGGAGGGGAAGGCATCCACATCGATGCGCTGTGTAATTTGGTGGCGGACGAGTCCTCCGCTCGTCTGGAGCACATCGGACATGTATCCTGTGGCGAGCTCCTCGACCTTATTCCAGCGCATGTACTCGGAAAGTTTCGTGCCGCTCGGTAGATCGATGGTCGGTTCATAGACAATGACCAGGGTTCGGAGCACTGTCAATTGCGGCGGTTCATTTTCGTTATCAAGCGCAATGGTCGGTTGTGGAGAAGGGGGTATAGATTGTGCTCGGCGAAAAGCAGAAAAAAGCGGATCGAGGATCGACATAGAAATCCTTTGGTATTTTCCTCAAAACAAAATAAATGGTGGGAGGAACACAACCTCACTTATGGAAGATTTGTCGCGAAGTAGACCTGGTTGCCGATGGCGAGATAAAGCACGTAATTGGGGCTGACGCTCATCGCGCGGACAGGACCTGGCGGGAACGGATTGTTCTTGCCCGAGTAGCCAGTGACCTCATTCTGCAGCTCCAGTGAACGCGGCGTGAGACGGTAGACGCGCTGCTGATCAGGATCCAGCAGGAGGACGACGGGGTTGGGGGGGCTGGTCAGTGCCAGCTGCGTGAAGTGCGCCTGTGCAAAAACATCGAGATCGCGGTGTGCCGGGAAGTTATCGATGTGGGGTGCGGGGTCTTGGCAACGCGTCGGCGTTTCGGCGATGCGGCTGAACGTGCAGGTGGTCAGATGCCCATCGGCGTGCAGCAGATACAAGTCATCGCCGCTGACTGCCATGTCGATGGTGCTGTCAATGTCAGGGATTTGGTTGCCGAAATAGAAATAGGGCGTATCTAAAAAGCTGCTGTCTTTTCCAACGAAAACCCACACGGCTCGTGATGGGGCATCCAGCACATACAAGTTCCCATTATCGAGCGCGAATGCAGTAATTCGTCCCCAGTTGGTGTTCGGCAGATCGGGAAGCGGCACGGCGTGTGGAACCTGGCCCGGTGCGCAATACAAAAGCTTTCCGCTGGCATCGATTCCGAGCACGGTTGCACCGACCGCGTTGACCTTGGGTAGTGCTAATACATCCACAAGCGGACCCACCTGGTAGCCTGCATACGTCCCAGGCTTACAGTTAAAGGAGCTATCCAGTGACAGGCTGCGGCCTGTGAACGAGCCATGCAGGATATTGCCGTTTGCAGCGTCGAGCATGTACAGTTCGCTTTCGCTTGCGGCGAGCCGACTAATTTGCGTACCGCTGCCCAGCCCATTGGCAAACGCCGGGATAAATTCGAGGCGAAGCACCCCCATCAAGCTATCCAGATTGGCTTGCGCGTCGGCACGCAAAGCTTCCGACTCGTTGGTCTTGCGGTAAGCATCCGCTTTATCAAGAGTGGTCAGCACACTTTGCCAGGCGTCGCGCTGGCGCACTGCATCCGTCTCGCTGGTGGCAAGGGCGCGTTGGTTCAGCGCCTGGCCGTATAACTCGTCATATTGCACGCTTTGTCCAAAACGGAGATAGACGACAGAAGCGATTGTCACCACCAACACAGGGATCACGACCGCGATAAATATCAATACATAGGTCGGTATGGCAAACGCTGAATGGGAATCTGCACCCGGCAGCAGGCGCGGGATCATCCTCCCGACCACGGTGCCCAGACGTTCGTTCACCCGCCGGGTGGTTTTGATTCCGCTCACCATTACTTTCGCCATCTGACGAGTTGCTTCGGCATGAGCATTGGATCGAGCCCTGCGTGTTCTCGCCTTGCTCGCCACGACGAGTGGTTCCTGAATTTCTTCGTCTTCGTCCTCTGGCTCCGCTTCGGGTGTGGACGGGATAAGCGGTGTTGAGACCGGTTCGCCCGACCTGGCGCGTGGAATGGATGTAGGAAACCCAGGCGAAGCCGATTTGCTGAAGTCCGTCGCCTGGTGAGGAAGAGGCGGCAGATTATCCGGTTGTGGGGGAATAGAATAGGCGGATGGCTGCACCATGTGCGCGCCGTAATCGGCTAGCGCATCGAGCTCCTCGTCGGTAATGGAGGAGGCAGCTGCCGGAGCATTCGTGCTGATCGTATCTGGTTCCATCCCGACAGGCAGGTTGGCGACTTCGGTAGTGGCAGGTTCTTCTATTACAACAGGGGCAGGGACAACCGGAGCGACCATCGGCTGAGTTTGGCGCGCCGCGCCCACTGCGGGACGTAGGGTGGTAATCACGCCATGACCGCTATGCGCCTGGATCAATGCCGCGTTTAAGTCGCCTTGAGTCATGGTCAGCTTGCGATAACTTGCCTCCAACGAAGCCGGCGGCCGTTCGTTCAAAAGATCGGCTTCCCAATCCTTGGGGAATTTTCCGCACAGCGCCAGCAGATCCTGCGGATGAAATTCAACTTGCGAGAGATAGGACTGGATACTCTGGCTGGAGCCAAGTCCCTTGCCAGATAGCGCGGGATCGTAAATATGACGTGATTTTCCTTCGCTCACCCAAACTGCATGCACAGGTCCACTAAGCAGCAGCGTACATTGTTCGGCGCGTACGACAGCCAGTGCCAGATACCCCAGCGCGTATTGTCCTCGCCCGGTGGTCGATAGATTGCGTTCGAGCAACGCGTTGTTGATATTCTCTGCCAGCTTGCGCATCGCGAACGTCAGCGAGCCGGTTGTCTGGTAGAACGCGCTGGCAGCGTTATTGATCAGGGTCTTAAGTTC
>DATHUN010000510.1:0-4967 GCA_035462205.1 Anaerolineales bacterium | reverse complement strand
CCAACTTTTCAGCCACGCGCCGGTTGCCGATATGAATTGGCGGATATAAACGCAGACTTTCCTTGATCACCTGATCAATCAATGAATGTGTCTGCAGCATATCGGCCTCATCAACCAGACGCGCATAAATATTCTGATGTTGTCCAAGCAGGGCGAACGTCCACGCCAGCAGGGCCGTGGATGTATCGTGGCCGGCGATGAGCATCGTCAGCATCTGGTCGCGAATCACCGCATCGCTGAGTCCGGCATCGATCAAGTGTTGAAGCAGGTCGCGATAGCCGCCTTCGTGAGAAGAGACATGGTCAACAGCCGCCTGTCTACGGTCCAAAATAACGCGATACAGGTAGTTGTCCAGTTCTCGTAATGGCTTCCCAAATCCCAGGCGCGGTAGTTTTCTCCAGAGTATCCACATTCCCGGAGAGATATATTGGATGGCTTTCAATATGGGATGCCAAATCTGTGGCAGATCCTCCCACACATCTCTGCTGAAGAGCGTTTGCATGATGATGAGCAGCGCGATCTTGCGACTTTCCACGAGCATATCCACGATCTCGCCATCCCGCCACATCGCTGAAACGCGGTCAGTTTGCTCGATCATCATATTTTTGTAGCTGGGCAGCCGGGAAGGATGCAATGGCTCTTCCATCAGTTCGCGATAATGATCATGTTCCACGCCATCGGTGACTAACACCCCCTGCCGCAACAGATCTGTGACCGGGTCGGTGTTGCGCCAGAGAAGCTTATTCCGTTCCGTCACCAGCACTTTGCGATTTGCTTCCGGTCCAAATACAACAAACGGTTGAAAACCGGGAATCGGAATTTGAAAGAATCGCCCGACATGTTTTGCCATCACTTTGAGCGGTCCGAGGGGTGAGCGCTCCCGGATCAGGGCAGCTAGTGCCATGCGTCCCGTTTCAGGGGAAATATGTTTGGAATCCATCTACTACCGCAACTGTTTCGTGAGATACAAAACCAGATCGTCACCCACTTTGATTTCTTCGCCATACCGGATCGGATGATCCTTGTAATACACACCGAGCCCGTCGGGGACATAGCCGCGCAATACATAGAGTTGTTGCGCGGCCCCGTAATCATACGTCAGGCCCACGCCGATACCGGCCATGGAGCTAACAGTGGTTATGACCTCTTCTGCTTTATCCATCAATTGTGTTCCGATTCTTTGACGGCGGAATTTGGGCAGCACATTGAAATCGGTGATCTCGGGAATGCCTGCCCTGCGGAAGTGTTCATAGCTCGATTTCCACGATACAGTAAGATAGCCTGCAAATTGTCCCTGGGATACGGCAACATATACATCCCGCAATCGAAACAGCTGCTCAGACAGGTAAATCTCATATTGTGAAGCGGGTTTATTCCAACCAATTTCTTCAAAGGCACGCGTGATTTCGGGGATGTCCGTGCTATCGAATGGGCGGATATAAGCGTCCATCATTACACTTTCTCTAACCTTTCTTTATCGCGTTCTGTACATGCGCCGGACAATCTATCCGAGCAGGCGGATGCCATCGGCTGGAGGCTCATACTAGCTGATATCTGTTTCCATTATGGCAGCTTGCGATCCAAACTCCTAATCAGAGGCTGGCAAAGACACGGGCTCAGTTGATTTGTGCTTGAGCAGGATTGGATGGTTATAAATTCGAGCAAAGACATAAAAGAACACCGCTGTCATGACAATCGCTCCGAACGAACCGGGTGCCCATGTGCCTAATTGTTGCAGCAGGGCACCGCCGATAATGGGAGCAAAGATCCGGGTGGAACTCTCGACTGCGGCAGAGAGACCGAGAATGCCACCCACCTCCTGTGGCTCGACGGCTTTGGTCAGCGTAGAGGAGAGCAAAGTGTTCAAAATGCCACCCGAGATTGCCGTCGGTGTGAGGACAATCAGTAGTGCAACGACCGACGGTGCGAGCGCCCAACCCGCCAGCGATATCGCCATTAACGCCGCACAGCCAACAATGAGGATATCTTCGCGGAATTTGGCTGTAATGCGACCGACGAGAAAACCCTGCACGATGACCAAAAGCACGCCAACGTAGGTGAGGATTAATCCTGTGTTTTGAGCGCTGAGATTAAATTTTGTCAGAGTGTAGAGAGAAAAGATTGTCTGGAAGATAGCGAATGCCAGACCGAAGAAGAAACGCGTGATGAGCAGCGATCCCGTGAAAGGGCGCCGCAGTCCCTGCAAAAGCGCGCCGAAGGTAACGCCCGGTTTCTTTTGATGCGTGCTGGTACGCTTTTCCGGTGTCAACGATTCGGGTAGCCAGGCATAGATCAGAATCAGGTTTACGAACGATAATGCTGCGGCAACCAGTGCCGGGACCGCGTAGCCCCACTGGCTGAGAAATCCGCCGGTGACGGGACCGATGATGAAACCAAGCCCGAACGCGGCGCCAATCATGCCAAGGCCCTTGGAGCGATCTTTGGCCTCGGTCACATCACTGATGTATGCCTGGGCGATGGAGAGGTTACCGCCGGTCAGTCCATCCAGGATGCGGGCGGCGAATAACATCGCCAGCGTTTTCGCAAAACCCAGTAGTAGGAAGCCAACGAACGTTCCAAAAATGGAGGCGATCAAAATAGGCCGGCGACCATAGCGGTCGGAGAGGCGTCCCAGCAAAGGCGCACCGATCAGTTGTGCCGCGGCATAAGATGCAACCAGTAAACCGGTGACAAAATTGCTCGCCTTGAATGTTTCCGCGTAATAGGGCAGCAGTGGAAGAATTAGGCTAAAACCAAGCAGGTCGATGAACACAACCAGAATAATGCTAAAGAGCAGGCGATTTTTCATTCTTTCGTTTGTACCTTTAGTTTTTCAACTTCCGTGGCGAGCCAGTCTGAGATGGGTTGGCCTTGGCCATGGATATTTTTGCGCACAGCTTCCATATACATTTCCATAAAATAAATCAATTGTTGCGGCGGCGTTTCGTGAGCTTGCAGAAGAACCCGTAACCAGGCTACTTCCGCAGAAACAAGGGACATATCACCGAGCTGCAGAGCAGCAGTGATATTGTCGCCGAGGAAATACGTCCCTGTTTTGATATTCTCTGGTGAAATGGCGAGTGGCTCGAGCAACTGTTTCAGGGTCAGCTCGATCTGACCACGCCGAGAGATAAACGCCTGGTAGGCAGCTTCGTAGCTTGGAGAAGCGACTCTCGCTACAGGGGAGCTCATTTTCCTATTCAGGATCAATTGGATCTCTTCGAGTGCAGCCGGCAATTGATAACCGAGGAAGAAGCCGGAGATGCAACCGGGCAACTCGGGATGTATGCTAAAGATGCGTCCGCCGAATGCAACAGGGATGTTCTTGCTGGAGAGGATCAACGCCGTATCTTGCAGGCTGGCGGCCGTCATCAGTTGCTGGGCGACAAGCACAACCAGGTCAACTTTGAGTTCTTTGACGGTGTTCGAAAATTCTTCCAACGGGACATTGGCTCCGAGATAGATCACACCCAGTCCGCGGCGGCGAAGAAGGAGTGCCAGGAGCAGCGGTGTGAAGGTGTGCCACTCGTTGACTGGGCAGCCCACTAAAATGGTTTGAGCGCGGGTTGGCGCGGGCGATGCGCTCAGCAGGGCGTCTAACCGGCGCATGGCGAGTGCCGAGGCAAAATGTTCCTGCTGCACAGTGGCGCGATTGCCATACCAGCGCTCACCGATTTCCGACATACCGTGCTGCAGCACCTCCAGGCAGACTGCTTCCACGGGGAACATCGAGAATGCCTGGTTCAAGGTCTGCTCGGCGGCCGATTCGCTGAAATCCATGCAGGCTGCAATCCATTGTTCCCGCAGGGTATCAAGAGTTGTATCGGGTGCACGGTATTGGACGGGCGCAGCAAGCGGGGACATGGATACCTGTTGCGTGGAGCCCGCCAAAGGGTCCATCCCCGAGCCGATCTGTTCATTCCACAAATCCACGGCGCGCGAGATCGAAAGTCCTTCTGCCTGGCGTTTTATTAGCCATTTGATCGTCTCGATATCCCGCTGGGAGTAAAGGCGATGACCGCCTGCCGTCCGGTTCGGCGCCGGGAGTCCATAGCGTCGCTCCCAGGCGCGCAAAGTATCGGCGGCAAGTCCAGTTTCTTTGAGGACAACTTTCAGGTTGAAAGCGGGTGTTGTGCTGTACATGTTTCACCTTGGGCGGTCACACGTGCGTGACAACCAGTTTAGGATGTGGCGAGTCGCCGGTTTGAAGCGTTCACCTTTTGCACAGCAATTGTACTAGCTTCTTTGAGAATTCTTTCGGTTGTTAGACGTGCGGATAACAAGACGATCGGTAATCCTGTGCCGGGATGGGTGGATGCGCCTGCGAAGTACAGGTTTTTGTATTGCTTGTGACGATTCTGCGGGCGCAGATAGCCTACCTGCCAGAAATTATGACTGAGCCCAAAGGCGGCTCCCTTTTCGAGATTAAAGCGTTCCTTCCAAACCTTGGGCTGGTACACGATCTCGAACTTGATGTGCTCTCGAAGGTCATCCACGCCCATCTCTTGGGCGAGACGAGTCAATACCGTTTGGCGGGCGCGGTTGATCAGTGCCTCCCAATCCTGCTCGGAGCGCGGGTCGAGATGTCCAACCGGGACGAGCACGTAGAGTGTTTCCTGTCCCTCAGGCGCGGCGCCGGAGTCTGTGCGCGCCGGCGCATGGACATAGAACGACGGTATCTCAGGCAGTGTGTGATCGTTGAAGATCTGGTCGAACGAAGCCTTGTAATCACCACCCAGGAATACGTTGTGATGGGCGATCTGTGGATATTCCTTATCCACGCCCCAGTAAAACATGATCGTGGAGCAGGTGTAGAGCTTATTATCGAGCTTCTTTGCTTCCTTGCTCTGGGGAAGCAACTCCTTATAAATATAAGGAAGATCCGCGTTGCCCACGAAGATATCGGCTTTGAACTCACGACCGTCCACTAATAAAACACTTTTGACCTTCGAACCTTCAACCTGCAA
>DATHUN010000509.1:0-4437 GCA_035462205.1 Anaerolineales bacterium | reverse complement strand
GATCAATGCCAGTCCCGCTCCGAACTGCAATGGCGGCTCACAATATACGTCTGGGACCGTGGTGCAGCTAACGGCTTCGCCGAGTGCAAGTTATGCTTTTGATTCTTGGAGTGGTGATCTGTCAGGTTCCACCAACCCGGCGTCCCTTATCATGCTAGGCAGCAAATCCGTCACCGGAAACTTTACTTCATCAAATGTCACTGTTTATATCGGAGGGATAAGACAGGCCGGATATTATCTTCTCCCACAAACAAGTCTGCAAGAGAGCTATGACAATATTGACAACGGTCCAGTGACGGTTCAAAGCACAGATGGGATGTCGTTAGTTGCTTCAACGGCGATACTTCTAAAAACATTACCCAGCTACTCGAGCTACACGGAATTCATGGGCATTCCGGCGGGAAAGCTAACGGATACCTATTTGTTCCCCTGGTACAACAATGCGAGTGCTGGCGGCTTGAGCTCGCAGCTACGCTTTGGGAATGTGGGCAATGCCAGCACAGTGGTGACGATCAAGATCGGCGGTGTGACTCAACCGCAGACCTTCACCCTGGCTCCGAATGAGAGTGCCCGAGCAACCTTCGACAACCTCGATGCAGGACCGGTGGAAGTGAAGAGTTCGGGTGGTGTGCCAATCATTGCCTCGATGCGGATCAACCTGAAGAAGTTGCCAACCTATTCGAGCTATAGCGAATTCCTAGGATTATCCGCCAGCTCGACGGTGGGGACGCGGTACATTTTCCCCTGGTATAACAACGCCACAGCCGGTGGCTTGAGCTCACAGTTGCGCTTTGGGAATGTGGGCAATGCCAGTACGGTGGTCACGATCAAGATTGCGGGCGTAACACAACCAGATACTTACACCCTCGCTCCGAATGAAAGTGCCCGCGTGACACTGGATAATGTGGACAATGGTCCGGTGGAAGTCTTGTCATCTGCTGGTGTACCGATCATTGCGGCGATGCGGGTGAACTTGAAGACCAACCCCACCTACTCGAGCTACGCCGAGTTCATGGGGCTGCCCGGCGCACTATTGAGCGAAACCCGTTACCTGTTCCCTTGGTACAACAATGCAACAGCGGGTGGATTGAGCTCGCAGCTGCGCTTTGGGAATGTCGGTAATACTAGCACAACGGTGAGCATCAAGATCGGCGGGGTGACACAACCTACCACCTATACTCTGGCGCCGAATGAAAGTGCGAGAGTGACTTTTGACAATGTCGATGCAGGACCGGTGGAGGTAATCTCTACGGGTAGCGTGCCGATTATCGCTTCGATGCGGGTCAACCTCAAGAGCAATGCCATCTACTCGAGCTACTCGGAGTTCATGGGCATGTCGGTGGGCAATGGCATGCCAGGGGATGAACTGAGCACGACCTACTGGTTGCCCTGGTATAACAATGCCAATGCCGGCGGGCTGAGTTCGCAACTGCGCTTTGCTGCTCCGTAGTCGTAACTAAAAAGCTTCTCAGTAAAAGGATAGGTTTCTTAGCCTGCCTTTCTCGTCTTTGATCAGTTTGGCTAGTTGCCCATCTCCTTTCAGCTGGATCCATTTTTATTATAGCCTTGCATTTGCATGGTCAAGGTTATTAAATCAGGCGAATGTACTCCATACGGTGTCGCCAATCATGTTGTCAGAGCTTGATGATTCGTCAATCCAGCAAATACTTCGAAGCGACTTAGGCGATATAGTAAAATTGCCGAGAACAAAAGAATGCTTGACAAGAGCTACGCGGTGGTTCCTTGGAAGGTGGCGCAGAAACAGTCCACGCTTTCGATCACTGCGTAAATCTTATTAAAAGAGGAGCAGCACGCGTGGCACGAATTAAGTTGGCTTATATTGGCGGTGGGAGCACGCGCGCACCGGGTACGATGGCGTCATTGATCCATCAGGGGCAAAACTTTCAGAGCTCAGAAGTTGTACTGATCGATGTCGATCCATCCCATCTTCCCCTGGTGAAAACCCTTTCCGACAAGATGGCGCGGAACTGTGGCATCGATCTGAAGGTCAGCTACACGACCGATCGACGGGCAGGGTTGCAGGATTGTGATGCGGTGCTGACCAGCTTTCGTCCCGGTGGCTTCGAAGCGCGTTATTTGGATGAGGCGATTCCGCTCAAGCACGGTGTCATTGGACAGGAGACACAGGGACCAGGCGGCTTCTTTATGGCGTTGCGCTCCATCCATGTCATGCAGGGTGTTATCGCGGATATGGAGGACATCTGTCCGCGCGCCCGATTGTTCAACTATACCAATCCGATCAACCTCGTTTCCGAGGCAGTTACTCATCATAGCGATATTCCCACGGTCTCGCTCTGTGAGGGGCCGATCATCTTTCCACGCGGAATCGCTCGCATGGCCGGGCTCAACCCGGATCTCGTCGATACAACTATGATTGGGTTGAATCATGGCTGTTGGAGTGTTCGTCACTTGTATGATGGGCAGGATCTACTGCCATTCTTGCATGAGGCGCTCGACCGGCTGCGTGCTGATACAACGGCAAATCCTCATCGTGTACGTATGGTTCAATTGGCGTGTGCAATGGATTCTCTGCCAGCCGATTATTTCCAGTACTACTATTTCAAAGAGGAAGTTCTGGCAGAACTCAAAGCAAAGCCGACAACCCGCGCCCAAGACATTATGGCAAAATTACCCGATTATTGGGCGCACTACGAGGAACAAGCCGCCTCCAGCCAACCGGAGCTGGACCCGCGCCGCTCGCGCGGCGGTGTCCATGAGCTGGAGCTTGCGCTCGATGTCATGGATGCGGTGTTCAACGACCGCAAGGAAGTGTGGCCGGTAAATGTGACAAACCAAGGTGCGATCAGCGACTTCCCTGACGATCTGGTGGTTGAGGTTCCTGGCTATGTCGACCGGCACGGTGTGAAGCCAATTGCACAAGGACATATGCCGCCTCAGGTCGTTGGACTGGTTAAGATGCTGGGAGAATACCAGGCGCTCGCTGCAGAAGCGGCGTGGAACGGCACACGCCGCGATGCGATCCAAGCCCTCGCAAGCCATCCACTTGTCTATTCTCTGCGCGTGGCGGAGACAATTTACGATGAGATGGCAGCCGCGCATCGTGCGTATCTACCCGAGCGGTTATTGACGTAAGAGAGACGGGTCCAGGCGTGGAACTTGTTATTGTCGCTGACTGGCTGATGAACGCGATCCAGGCAAAACCAGATGCCTCGAGAATCGTGGCGACGGGTAGGGGGTTGGAGACATCATGAATTTTGTGCTGGGAGTCGATGGTGGCAATACGAAAACGTTGGCGCTGGTCGCCCGCACAGATGGCGCGATCATTGGAGCCGGGCGCGCAGGCTGAGGTGACATTTATGGTGCTACATCGCCGGCCGCAGCAATCGCGGAGATCGACCGGGCGGTCCATACGGCACTGGCACAGGCGTGCATTCAGCCCGCAGAATTAAGTACCAGCGTATTCAGCCTGGCGGGAGCCGACTGGCCGGAAGATTTCAAACTGCTCGAAGCCACGATGCGATCCCGCGGCTACGGCCACGACATTACGATTGTTAATGACGCGATGGGTGCTCTGCGCGCCGGGTCACCCGATGGCACAGGTGTAGTCGTCGCCTGTGGCACAGGCGCGGCGATCGGCGCTCGCCATCCAGATGGTCGTATCTGGCACAGTAGCTTTTGGCAGGAAGTGCAGGGCGCTGACGAATTGGGGGGACGCGCCCTGCGCGCCGTGTACCGGGCTGAATTAGGAATTGACCCTGCGACGAAGCTTACCGAGAGAATTCTTGAAGCGTTTGCGGCGCGCACGGTTGAGGAGGTATTGCACAGAATGACGGGGCGCGAACACTCACGCCCGGATCGGCGTCAATTGGTGCGTGCGCTCTTCGATACGGCCGATGCCGGTGATCGCGCGGCGCGCCGCATCCTCATATCCCATGGAAAAGCTCTCGGCGATTATGCAATCGCAGCGGCGCGTAAGGTGGGCTTGTTGGAATCATCCTTTTGGCTGGTGCTGACTGGTGGCGTGCTGCGGCATCCTTCGCCAATATTACGTAATGCCTTGATCGAGCGCGTGCGCGAGTCTGCGCCGGGGGTGCAACCCATCCAAAGCCGGTTTGAACCGGCTGCGGGCGCGCTGTTACTCGCATTGGATCTGGCACACATCGACACAGATGCCCCCGTGCTCGAGCAATTAGAAAAGTCGCTGCCTGGCGCCCCGTTTTTTGCAACATGAGTCGGGCTGGCTTAACGTAGAAAGCATCTATACTTTCAACCACATCAATGAATAGACCTCTTGCATAAGTCCACGTAGGTCAGGCTTGCCCCGAAGCGCCATGGCGGGGTAGCCTGACTACTCTAGGTTCCGGCGGGTTGCAAACCCGCCTTGCAAGCACTTTCACAAGAGGTTTAATAGAAGCTCGCAAAGTGAAGGAACATAAACATTGGAATTTCTTCCCC
>DATHUN010000508.1:0-1903 GCA_035462205.1 Anaerolineales bacterium | reverse complement strand
CCGCAAATGCGCGTTGGCGAGGGCTTGGCGGGAAACGTGATTGCCCGGCAGTCCACTATGCATGTGATCGATCTGCAGAATGCGCCCGAAGCGAAAAACGAAATGCTGGTCCGCCGTGAAGGTTTTGTGACGTACATCGGTATTCCATTGATCGTAAAGGGACAGATAAAAGGCGTGTTTGAGGTGTATCACCGGACGACTCTATCACCGACCCCGGACTGGATGGATTTCCTTCACACGCTGGCGGGACAGGCCGCGATCGCGATCGACAGCTCTCAACTATTCGAAAGCATGCAGCGTTCCAACCGGGAATTGATGCAGGCCTATGACACTACGCTGGAAGGTTGGGCGCGTGCCCTCGAAATTCGGGACCGTGAGACCGAAGGTCATTCACGCCGCGTCACCGAGCTGACCATACGTCTAGCACGCTATATGGGACTGAGCGAGAGCGAACTGGTACACCTTCATCGCGGCGTTCTTTTGCATGATATTGGGAAGATGGGCGTCCCCGACCATATCTTGAAAAAGACCGGCAAACTGGATGATGAGGAATGGGTCGAGATGAGAAAACATCCCGTCTATGCCTATAACTTACTTGCCCCGATTTCTTACTTACGCGGTGCGCTGGATATTCCTTATTGTCACCATGAGCATTGGGATGGCAGTGGATATCCACGTGGCTTAAAAGGTGAGCAAATCCCCCTCTCGGCACGCATCTTCTCAGTGATCGATATTTGGGATGCGCTTTTATCCGACAGACCGTACCGTAAAGCTTGGAGCCGCGAAAAGGTTATTGATTATCTCCATGAAGTGGCAGGAACGATCCTGGATCCGACGATTGTTCCTGTATTCTTCCAAATGATAGAAAACGAAACAAAAGAAATGGGGTAGCCTGCGCTATCCCATTTTCGATTACTTCACCCGTAAGAATTTCCGCTTGCCGACCTGGAGTACTCCCGGATGGGGAAAGGTCATATCGCCGCGTTCAATTGTTTCGCCATCCAAGCGCACACCCTTCTGATCGAACAGGCGCCGTGCTTCACTCTTGCTGGCAGCCATTTTCATCTCCAGAATCACATCCAACACCGTTTGGCCATTCTTCAGTTCATACTCGGGCATTTCATCAGGAACCTCTTTATGCTGAAAGGTCTTGACGAAGGCTTCCTCTGCTTTTTGTGCATCCGCCTCACCATAGAAGATAGTCGTAATTTCGTGGGCGATCTTCATCTTTGCATCACGCGGATGAATCTTGCCTGATTCAACCTCCTTTTCGAACGCTTCGATTTCATGCGGCGACCAACGCGTTGCCAGGCGCATGTACTTGCCCATCGCAAAATCAGGGATCGACATCAGCTTGCCATACATATCTTCAGCGCCGGTATTAATCGGCACAATGTTGCCCGTTGATTTGGACATGCGCTGCACGCCATCTGTACCCGGTAAGATACCTGTGATGATTCCAACCAGTGGTTTTTGACCAAGCGCTTCCTGAAGCTTGCGTCCGGCGACAATGATGTTAAACAATTGATCAGTGCCGCCAACCTGAACATCCGTCTGCTGCGCAACGGCGTCATAGCCCTGCATTAATGCATAGAAGGTCTCGTGCAAATAAATTGCTTCGCCCTTCTCCAGGCGATTCGCAAAATTCTCGCGTGCCAGGAACTGCTGCACAGTGAAGTTTTGTCCGAGGCGAATCAGATCGAGCAAGGACAATTCGCTCAGCCATTCGCCGTTATAGCGGACCTTTGTCTTCTTTGGATCGAGTACGCGATGCGCCTGTTCGGCGTAGGTCTGCGCGTTGTGCGCCACCTGCTCCTCGGTCAGGATCGGACGCGCTTTGTTCTTGTCCGACGGGTCACCCACCAAAGCGGTATAGCTGCCGATGAGGAATGTCACATCATGC
>DATHUN010000507.1:0-2095 GCA_035462205.1 Anaerolineales bacterium | reverse complement strand
TTTCCACATCGACACAAGCAACATAATGCAGCTCGGCAGGGGTTTGAGCAATCAATTCTTCAGGCAATCGAGCATCCATACCGTAGAGCGCTATACGGATGGAATTCTGGTCCAGGCCAAAGATTGGCAGGTCTGGTCTCCTGTTGTTTTCACAAATCGCCAGAATAGCCCTTTTCATTGCTCGTCTTGCTTGCTCTCCAGAGGATTTTGAAAAAGCAAGATAAGTCTCCTGGAACGCCTTGTCTACCAATTGTTTTATAGAGTCAGTTGAGGCTGCCTGCTTTGCGACATTCAACTTTTCAATCGCTCCTAAGAAATCTTCTTTGTTCTGTAAATCAGACGCCCACTGAATATATCCGTTCGCCAGGGCGTCATTCGCCTGTGGATCGTTTGGGTCTGCTACGGATACCGATCGCTCAAATTTTTGAATTGCCGTCTCAAAATCGCTTTGCTCTAATAAATCATTGCCCCAGTCAATATAAACCTGTCTCTGGCTGGCTTTGACCTGGGTCGTCGACTCAAATTGCGACTGTGGATCCACGGCCGCAGCCTGTTCCAATTTTGCAAGCGCATTTTCAAACTGTTTCTGATCGAGATACAACAATCCCCATTTCAAATAGGTCTGCTCCAGTTCGTTTTGCGCGTGGCTGATGTGCTCGGTTTGTTGATTTCTCCGTGCCCAGCCCTGAAAATCATTGAAGACGCGCTCCGCCTGCTCGAAGTCGCCTGCTTCGCGAAGCTCTGTGCCCGAGACGGTATAGACCGAGGGGATCAACGTTACTGCCTCTGTAGCCGTAGACAATTCTGTATAGTCGGAAATGATCTGGTTGAGGGTCGCCAGTGCTGCGTCATATTGCTTCTCGTCCACTTGAGCGTTGGCAACACTGAGTAAAGCCGTCCCGCTGTGTTCGCGTGCGCCTTTAGCGTACAAGCCGTTTGGATAGGCAGATAAATAAGCCTGATAGGCAGCGTATGCCTCGCGGGCGGTCCCTTTTGCCTCGGTGTTTGTTGCGGACAGATAAGAATCACATTCTTGGACGTATGGGGTAAGGCTGGCATCTTCCACGAAGGCAGGATAAATATCGGCATAGACTTTATACAGAGTAAGGAGGCCGGCACAATCCCGTGCTTGATAGTTCTTCAATACGGCAACCGGCATGAGGATGATCGCGGCTCCATAGATAAGCAAGAGAGCCAGGATAGGCAATCCGACTGCGAAAAGTTTTATCCGTGACTTTTTCGTGTTGACCGGGGAAACTCGATTTTCAGACATGTCCACCTTCGTATCGATGTATTGTGTAATGATGTTCCGGAAACATTTTAGCATCATATTACTAACATCAAAATTGACGAATATCCATGACCTTCATCCTTATTCTCGAAATATCAGGGCCAGCGGAATTGCAGGCATGTTGTTATCGGACCAAAGTTGTCCAAATCGCAGTAGAATCACCATAACAACAGCTTTTCCAGGAGTCATGGATGGAACGAAAAATGCAAACCGGATATTTATTGTTAGCTGATATTTCTGGCTATACCTCGTTCGTCGCCCAGACCGAGATCGAGCACGCTGGCATGGCTCTCTCCTATTTGCTGGAAACAATCGTGGAGAAGCTGGCCGATCTATTGACAATTAGCAAACTGGAAGGGGATGCCGTCTTTGCTTATGTCGAAGAAGACAAGCTGCAGGAATGTACAATGCTGCTGGATTTGGTTGACCAAACATATCTTGCGTTCCGAGACAAGGCTGAATCGCTTTACGAGCATGCGACCTGTCCTTGCCGGGCGTGCAAGGCAATCCCCACATTGGATTTAAAGTTTATTTTGCATCACGGCGATTTCGTTCTCCAGCAAGTGGCAGGCATTCGTGATCTTTTGGGCAGCGATGTTAATCTCATTCATCGGCTGCTAAAGAATGGTGTTTTCGAAGCGACGGGTTGGAAGGGATATGCGATCTTTACCGACCAGGCGCTGCAACATATGCAATGCAGCAAAGACAATTATCTCAGGCGCGGCGAAACGTATGAGCACCTGGGGGATGTGGATATCTATTGTATGGATATGCACGCTCGTTATGAAGAAATGAAAGCCTCTT
>DATHUN010000506.1:0-1729 GCA_035462205.1 Anaerolineales bacterium | reverse complement strand
GGTTGCGAGGAGCAGAGCGACAAAGCCAACTTCAGGTTGGCGAGGGGATTGCTTCGACACCGGCGGCGTCTCGCAAGGACATATTGAAAAAGCTTGCCAAAATCCAGGGCGTTTACGTCCCTAGTCTCTACGAAGCATACTACTTAGAAGATGGCACCGTCTCACACATCGAGCCGACCGTTCCAGGTGTTCCAAAAATCGTCACCAAGCGCATTGTTCCCGTGCTGCCGCCTCCCCCGACGAAGTTCATCGTCCCCAATATCGAAATCGTCCACAATCGTGTCTCTGTCGAAATTATGCGTGGATGTACACGAGGTTGCCGATTCTGCCACGCCGGCATGATCACGCGTCCCGTTCGCGAACGAACCGTGGACGAGGTACTATCGGCAGCGGAAGAGGCATTGAAAAGTACCGGCTTTGAAGAGCTCGCGCTCCTATCTTTGTCATCCTCTGATTACACCAACGTGCTCGAGCTGGTGACAAGAGTCAGTGAAAAATTTAGTGGCAAACACTTGCGGGTTGGACTGCCGTCCCTGCGCATCGAATCGGTTTCCATCGACTTAATGGAAAAGCTCAAAGACAATCGCTCCAGCGGCTTTACCCTCGCCCCCGAGGCTGCCACAGAGCGCATGCGGCGCATCATCAACAAGTTCATCCCCGACGAAGAGATCATCAACACAACCCGCGAGATCTATCGCCGCGGCTGGACAACGATCAAGCTCTATTTCATGATCGGTCATCCCAGCGAGACTCTCGAAGACGTGCAGGCAATTGCAGATTTGTGCAAGCGGGTACTCACCGAGGGCCGCAAAGTGATCGGCATGAAAGCCAAGCTCAATGCCGGCGTCAGCACGTTCGTGCCAAAATCGCAGACTCCCTTCCAGTGGGTCTCCTGCGATACGCCGGAGCAGATCCGCGCCAAGCAGGCATTGTTACGCCGCGAATTAGGTCGTGACAAGAACATCAAACTGAGCCTGACCAAAGCCGAGGATTCCTTCCTGGAAGCCTGGCTATCACGCGGTGATCGTCGCGTGGCAGAGGTCGTCTATTCTGCCTGGAAGGGCGGCTCCAAATTCGACGCCTGGGACGAGGGCAAAAAATACGATGCCTGGATGCAAGCCTTCGAAGAGCAAGGGCTTGACCCACTCTTTTACACTCATCGCCAGCGCCGCACTGACGAAGTCTTCCCCTGGGAGCACATTACCGCCGCGGTCCGCAAGAATTTCCTGTTCCAGGATTTCCGCCAATCGCTGGAAGGTCAGATCCGAGTCGATTGCCGTCTCAACTGCTTTGCGTGCGGTATCCTACCGACCTTTGCGAACATGCGCCGTGAGAATCCGGGGGAGGTCTGGAAATGCCCGGATGTGAAATCTCCGGCCTCCACAAACCAGATGGCACAATCCAGCCTAAAGCTGCCGGTCGTGGGGGATTAAGTTCCATGTCAAAAACCAATAAACAGATTTTTCTCGGGCGGTTGCTGCGAGAGCGCGATAAATTGGAACTGCTGATCAACAGGGTTGGTTTTGCACGCCGCCTTACATTAAAGGGGGTGATCGGGAAATGGTCGATCAAGGACATTCTGGCTCATATTCTGGCATACGAGCAATACATGGCCGATCGCATGGAAGAAATCATTGGGAATGAAACCTACCTCCCCAGCAAGACACAGACCGCGCTGGATGCTTTTCTCGACGAGTTCGGTTATCCCGATTTCGGCTCTCCCCTTCTG
>DATHUN010000505.1:0-4075 GCA_035462205.1 Anaerolineales bacterium | reverse complement strand
GGACACAGGCATACGCGCAGGCACGTGTGACTTCCCAGGCGATCGTAAATGGAGCCATGTTGAAATCTGCCTGCACCATGTGTGCATTGTGTAAAGCACGCTCCGAAGCCGCACGTTCGGTTAGATTTGATGTTGTCATTGTTGTCTCCATTCTGTAAAGGGGGAACGTTGATAAAGGTTCTAACTTGCCAGCCACTTCGCCGCATCGACAGCGTGGTAAGTCAGGATTAAGTCCGCGCCGGCGCGCTTCATCGCCGTTAAGGTTTCCAGAGCTACCTTTGCTTCATCGATCCAGCCGTTTGCCGCGGCTGCTTTGATCATCGCATACTCACCGCTGACGCTATAGGCAGCCATCGGCAGCTCGGGATACACATCCTTAACGACCCGGATCACGTCCAGATAGGCGAGGGCGGGTTTGACCATCAACATGTCCGCGCCTTCTTCTATATCGAGTGCGGCTTCGCGTAGCGCCTCGCGTACATTAGCAGGATCCATCTGGTGTGATTTGCGGTCACCAAATTTTGGCGCGCCCTCAGCCGCCTCACGGAACGGACCGTAAAATGACGAACCGTATTTGACCGCATACGAAAGGATTGGCAAATTTTCATACCCGGAAGTATCCAACGCCTCACGGATCGCCCCAACCATGCCATCCATCATGCCACTCGGGGCGACAATATCCGCGCCGCACTCCGCATGTGAAATGGCAACTTTTGCCAACACATCGAGGGTGGGATCGTTCAAGACATAACCTTCGGGCAGACCGGCTTGAAAGTGCTCCCCTGTATTCAAAATTCCACAGTGACCATGATCGGTATATTCACACAAGCATACATCGGTCACCACGACCATCTCCGGGATTTCTTTCTTGATGGCGCGAATTGCCTGCTGGACGATTCCATTTTCGGCAAAATTTTCCAACCCGATCGGATCTTTCTCCTTGGGGATCCCAAACAAGATGACAGCGTTGACGCCAGACTTCGCAGCGGCTTCTGTTTCACGGACAGCTTCCTCGACGGATAATTGATACACACCCGGCATCGAGCGGATCTCGCTGCGCCCCGAGCCATGCCGTATGAAAAGTGGATAGATGAAATCGCGGGCGTTGAGCTCGGTCTCACGGATCATCGCCCGAAGAGCAGGCGTCGCTCGTAAACGGCGCGGCCGGTGAACCAAGGATGCTTGACGACGACCCACTGCTGATTGTCGCCCTTCAAACTCAAGTAAGCTCATAAAACCTCCGTGTTCTTGAGAACTGCCAGTAAGCCATCTGTGTTGTATTCATTTGCAGCGATCACATTGGACAAACCTGCTTCCTTGGCGGCTTGCTCTGTGATCGGACCGATACAGGCAAAGATCGGATCGTTCGGCAGGTTGCGCGGATCCAGTCCATTCTTTTCCGCGATAGCCATGAAGTTTTGTACGGTCGATTGGCTCGTGAACGTGATGACGTCTACACCGTTATGTAATGCCAACAGACCTTCCAGGTGTGGTTGTGCAGGTAGTGTTTTATAAACCGTGATCTCATGGGGAACACCACCAGCATTAAAGATCGCTTCGGGTAACGCCTTACGAGCGATCTCCGCCCGCGGCAGCAGCACCCACTTCCCAAGCAGATCACCTAGCCCGGGCAGGATCGCTTCGGCCACATATTCATGCGGAACAAAAGCGGGGACAATGCCGCGTGCTTGCAATGCCGCAGCCGTCTTAGGTCCGATGGCTGCAAACTTTGCACAGCGGTCCTCTACCAACAGAAGCGAGGCAAAAGAATCAAACACAACTTCGACAGCATTCACCGAAGTAAACACGATCCATTCATAGCAATTCAGCTTCGATAAAGCTCGCTCGAGTGCGACATTGTTATCCACTGGCTCTATTTCGATGACTGGAAAAAAGATCGGTTCAAAACCAGATGAGCGAAGCTTTTCGGCAAATTCATCAGCTTTGTCGCGGGCGCGGGTGATTAGGATATTCTTCATTGCAGCACACTCACGGAGAGAATTTCATTGGCACCCTGCGCAATTGCTCGTTGGGCAAGTTCATGCCCCAGCAGATTCGCGTCGGTTCCGGTACGCCTGACATGGATGGCTTTTCTGCCATCTTCTGAAATAACCAAGCCCGTTAATAAGATCGTTTTTCCTTCTACTTTTGCGTATGCTGCGACAGGCACCGAGCATCCGCCGCCGAGTGCGCTGAGGAAGGCGCGCTCGGCAGTGACCGCCTTGCGCGTCGCCTCATCTTCGAGCGCGGCGAGCAAATTGAGGGTGTCTGGATCATCAACGCGGCATTGGATGGCAAGCGCGCCCTGTCCAGGGGCGGGAAGCATCAAATCGAGCGAGAGCCACTCGGTCACGTGATTGTCCAAACCCAGTCGTGTCAAACCCGCGCCGGCTAGGATGATGGCATCGTATTGAGCGTCCAGGGCTTTTCGTACGCGTGTATCTACATTCCCGCGTAAGGATTCGGTTCGAACGTCCGGGCGCCGCGAAAGGATCTGGGCGGCGCGGCGCAGGCTTGAGGTCCCGACGGAAGCGCCAGCCGGTAATGTATCCACTGTGTAATTGTTTTTCGAAACCAGCGCATCGCGGACTTCAGCACGCAGCGGAATGCATCCGACCGTCAAACCTATCGGACTTTCCACCGGTAAATCCTTGAGAGAGTGCACCGCGCAGTGGACGGCGCCGCTCAACAATTCGAATTCAAGCTCTTGCGTAAACAAACCTTTGCCTCCAATTTGCGGCAAAGGTTTATCAAGGATTTTATCTCCCTGTGTGGTGATGACTTTTTCTTCGCACTCCAAGCCTGGATGAAGATTTTTCAAAGCACGAATCACCCATTGGGTTTGCCAGCGAGCCAGTGCGGAGGGTCGTGTTGCAAAGATCAGTTTCATTCTGTTCCTTTAATCTAATCAGCTGCGGTGGACATTGGGCGCGACTCATCTAAAATGTCACCTGAGCCCAGACGATCCGTTAATCCGAAGAGCGTGCGGACAACCGTTGCGTATTCAGGCGCTTGCGGAGAAGCCGCTTCGGCGCGCAGGCGTTGCGTGGGCGCGTCTAGGATTTTTTTGACCAGCGCCTGAGTCATAACTTCGATACGATTCCGCTCCTCATCGGTGAGATCGGGCATCTTGCTGAGATTTTTTTTCAAAACGCTTTGCCGAATCTCTTCCGCGTGTTGCCGCATATCGGCAATAATCGGAATCATCTCCAGCGATTTTATATATTCTTGAAACTCGGAAATTTCCTCGTCTAGAATCGATCTTACCCGCGGTACTTCTGCCATTCGTTCTGCCAGCGAGTGTTCCAGCTCCGCGTTGAGACCGTCCATATCGTAGAGCCGCACACCAGGGAGATGAGCAACTCCAGGATCAATGTCGCGCGGCACAGCAATGTCAATCAATGCCAGCGGGCGTTCGGGTCGTGTCCTCATTGCACTCTGAACCATTTCACGTGTGACGATCGTATGCGGCGCGCTGGTGGAAGAGATCAATACATCCGCACTGATAAGAGCATCACTCATGTTTTCGAATGTAGTCGCCTGAGCATTCCAGCGTTGCACAAGGCCCTGGGCGCGTTCGAGAGTACGGCTAACCACCAAGATGCGACTGGCGCCCCGCTTGCGTAACGCCTCGACGGCAAGCTCAGCCATTTCTCCGGCGCCAACGATTACCAGCTGAGCTTCGGCTATCTTTTTGACGGTGTGTTCGGAAATGGAGGCAGCCAGGGAAGAGACCGAAGCCGGGTTGCGACTGATGTCTGTTTCGGTGCGAGCGCGCTTGCCAGCATGGATGGCACCCTGGAACAAGCGATTGAGCATGGGGCCCGCTGTGTTCTGTCCGCGCGCCAATTCCAACGCGTTTGTGACCTGTCCCAGAATTTGTGGCTCGCCGATGACAAGGGAATCCAAGCCAGCGGCAACTTCATATAAATGACGGACCGCCTCCAGGCCCTGGAACTGATACAAAAACGGCCGGCACTCCTCAACTGGGATGCCACGTGTATCCGACAAAAATACCTCCAGCTCCGCGAAGGCGAGAGTACTGGAGGCGCAATAGATTTCGATACGATTGCAC
>DATHUN010000504.1:0-2932 GCA_035462205.1 Anaerolineales bacterium | reverse complement strand
ACATTTGTGAGTTCAAGCCTTCCAATCTTCAATTGATCTGGTGAAGTGAAATGTTCATTCAGGAAAATCGCACGAAACGAAAGCTGAAAGCAGGGCAACCGGCCTATGGCGTCCTCTCCACGTCTGATGATCCACAGATCGCCGAATTGTTTGGTTTGGCTGGCTTTGACTTTTACATGCTGGATGCCGAGCATGGATTGCTGGATGCCGTTCAGGCAGTCAATGTGGTTCGAGCTTGCGAGCGCGTCAATATGACCCCTTTCGTGCGAATTGGCTCCAAAGACCCAAAAATAGTTCTTCAATATCTTGATGCCGGGATAATGGGCGTCATGATGCCCGGACTTGAAACGCCAGATGAAATTAAAATGTTGGTCGATGCCGTCAAATATCCACCTGTTGGGAAACGCGGTATGGGCATCACCCGTGCCTCCGGCTATATTGCCGTGGGAAATGAGGCGGCGGATTATATCAATTTTTCAAATGAACAGATTATGGTGATTCCTCAGTTCGAAGATGCTGCTTTGCTCGACCGTTTCGAAGCGATGATTTCCCAGCCGGGTGTGGATGCAGTGGTCATTGGGCCGCGCGATCTGTCTCTTAACATGGGCTTCCCCGAGGGTCCAAACCATCCGGAAGTGCAGGAGATGATCGACCGGGTCGTTGCCATGTGCAAGAAGACAGGCGTGGCGGCTGGGATTACCGCTGGCTCGCGAGCCGATGCCGCGAAGCAAGTTGCCCGTGGCGCGACGCTGATCCTGGCAATTGCACAATTCGTGATCACGGGTGGCTCGAAGGAATTTCTGCCCGAACGATGATCGACTTAGCCCGCCCCGCTCTAGGATTTGTCGTCGTTTTTCTGCTTTTTAGCCTGTTGTTTCTTTCAAATAGTTATCGCCTCTGGTTTCGAACAGACAAATACTATCAGGACATTTACAATAGCCTGACCCGGGAGCCATCGGTATATCCCTTTCGAAAGTTCTTTCTGCAGCGAATGGAAAACAAAGCAAGCTGGATATTCTGGCAAAAAGCTTTTAGCTTGCTGGGAATTCTCGCGGTTCTCACTGCGGATGTTTTAGTAGTGATGGCATACACAAAATAACCCGTCATTGCGAGCCACCGTTCCTGGGTGGCAAAGCAATCTCGCAATGATGAGATCCTAAAAGGAGGAGTCTCTTGAAAATCATCGCCTGTATCAAGCAAGTCCCCGACTCGGAAGCGAAAGTGAGAGCCGAGAACGGAAAAGTCACATGGGGAGACGCGCCGCTGGTCATTAACCCGTTCGACGAATACGCAGTGGAAGGCGCGCTGCAACAAAGGGAAGCAAACAGCGGCAGCACAGTCACGGCATTGTGCATCGGACCGGAATCCGCAAAGGAGGCGCTCAAGCACGCCCTCGCCATGGGCGCGGATGATGCAATTCTAGTATCAGATCCAGCCCTCAATGAGCTGGATACGGTTGGCGCGGCGCGCGTCCTGGCGGCGGCGATCCAAAAAGCGGGCGGCGTGGATATGGTTGTCTTTGGTCGCCAAACCCTCGATAACGGCTCGGGGATCACTGCCGCGCAGACGGCACGCATCCTCGGGTGGCCGATGCTTGGTCTGGCCGGCCAGATCAAGGTCCAGGATGGGAGCGTGACGGTTGACCGGGTCATCGAAGAGGGCCGCCAGATCGTCAGCGCGAAACTGCCCGCCGTAGTAAGCGTCGTCCAAAGTATTGGTGAGCCGCGTTATCCATCGTTCATGGGTATCCGCAAAGCGTCCAAGGCTAACATCCCGGTCTGGTCGTTAGGCGATCTAGGAATTACTGCGCCGTCTGCTGTTGTGAAGCGCATGGAGCTGATGAACCCACCCGTCCAAAACACGGAAATTGAGTTTATCACTGGGGAAAGTCCGGCTGAAATTGCAGACAAACTCGCCGATAAAATTCTCGCGGAGAAAGTGCTATGAAAACGCTTGTCTACATTGACCACTTTAAAGGCGAGGTCCAGCCAGCTTCATGGGAGGCGCTGGGGTTGGCAAAATCTTTGGGCACGGCGAGCGCGGTTGTCTTTGGGTCCGGTGTGGACACGATCACAAAAATGGCGTTCGAGTATGGTGCGGATGAAGTCTTGGCGGCAGAGGATGCAGCCTTGACAGATTACCGCCCCGAGCCTTATGCCGCTACCCTTTCAGCACTCGCTTCTGCGCAAAGCCCGGACCTGATCCTGTTCCCGACAACGGCGCGCACGCGTGAGTTAGCGGCGATGGCTGCCGTGGATTTGAACACAGGCGTGTTGACAGATGTTTCTGCCCTTGAAGCGGACGGAGATAACCTGGTCGCCACCCGTCCGATTTACGAAGGCAAGGTGCTAGAGAAGAGCGTTTGCTCGGGCAAGCCGGTTATGGCGACGATCCGCCCGCGCGCCTTTCCCAAACCGGAAGCGGACGCGAGCAAGACCGGCACTGTCACAAAAGTCGATGTAAAAACAGATGCCCTGACCAATGTGGAAGGGTATTCTGCTTCAGAAAGCGCAGTGAACCTGGGGGATGCGGGTATCATTGTCTCCGGTGGACGCGGCGTCTCGAACAATCCCTCTCTACGACCCCCGGCCGGTATGGATGACAAACAGGCGGAAATCTGGCGTGCCCAGCAAGGTTTTGCGCTCGTCACCGAATTGGCGAATGTATTAGGTGGCGCGGTCGGTGCCTCGCGCGCCGCTGTCGACGCGGGCTATATTCCTTACTCGCATCAAGTCGGACAGACCGGGAAAGTGGTCACGCCCGATTTGTACATCGCCTGCGGAATATCTGGTGCTATCCAGCATCTAGTGGGAATGAGAAATGCGAAGGTGATCGTCGCCATCAATAAGGATGCCGATGCCCCAATCTTTAAACAGGCGCGTTATGGCGTCGTTGGTGATTTGTTCCAGATCGTTCCGGCATTGACCGAGGC
>DATHUN010000503.1:0-4788 GCA_035462205.1 Anaerolineales bacterium | reverse complement strand
CGTTTTGCAGCAGGTAATCCGAATTCGGGTAGGCGATGATCTGATTCGCCGAATCGAGAATGACAACCTGGAGACCCTCCTCGCTTTGATGCTCGGAGATCACCGCAATGAGCGTCTCGCTGAGACTCTGCAGTTTGATATTCGCTCCCACCAGACCGAGAAATTTTCCATCGGGCGACCAGATCGGCATGACAGCCGTTGCCACGGCTTGATCTGTGGTCGGAGAGATTCTGCCTTGCGAGACCAGTGGCTTATCGGTGTGTAAAGCGCGCTGGAAATAATCTCGAAAGGAGAAATCTGTTCCAACAGTCGAAGTGGGTCCGGTGGGATAGTGATAGAGCATGATGCCGTTTGAGTCGAGCCGGTAGACAAGGTTGACATCCGGCGAGGTGTTGACGATGACATGAAAAATTGCCTCCATGCCAGCCTCATCTGACTCGATCACTTGCGGATATTTGGCAAGACCTTCTACAGTTGTCAATGCTTTGGTAATGGCGAGATCCGCCTCCTGTGAAATGGACCGCGCTAAAGAAAGGTCGCTGGCTTGCACATCCTCACGGATGCGTACACCGATTAGCCCATCGAAAATCCAGAGCGTGATCAGGAAGGGGATGATCAGCAGCAGATACAGAGCAAGCAGCTGCAGACCGAGGTCTCGATGAAACCCAAACCAGCGACGCATGATAACCTTACTTGGCAAACTCCTCGATGATGCGCGCCATGTGGCGTGCATGTTTTAAGTATAGATCGACACGGATATTTTCATTCGGCGCGTGCGCCTTGGTATCAGGATAACCAATTCCTGCGGTCGCCACAGGTAATCCTAGCACGTGCACAAATGGGTGACTGGGTCCGGATCCGCCGCTCATGGGGATCAGCTTCATTGGCATCTCATAGACTTCTTCTGATGTTTGCGCAACCAATTGAATAAACGGATCATCTGGATCCGTCCGCGCAGGTGCATCTCCACCCAAGTCTGTGATCTCTACATCTGTGAATCCATGAGCATCCAGATGCGCACGCAGCTTCTTCAAAATATCGGCGGGGTCTTGGTCGGGGATCAAGCGGAAATCTACTTTCGCCGATGCTCGGGCAGGCAAAACCGTCTTTGAGCCGGGTCCTTGGTAGCCGCTCGTCAAACCACAGATCGTGCAAGTGGGCGAGAAAATTGATTCCACCTGCAAGTCCACACCACCAGTGAGTCCCTTGAGGAAGTAGGGAACGCCATATCGAGACTTTAAATCCTCAGTCGGATCATCGAGAGCTGCCAGCAGCTCCACATCCCTGGCTGTTGGCTGTTTTATATTGTCGTAGAAACCAGGGATGAGAATGCGTTCGTCGGGACCCTTGAGGCTGTTCAACGCCCAAACCAATCGCCAGGCCGCGTTCGGGAAAATCGACCCACCTAAACCCGAATGCACATCCGTGGATAAGAGGTCAATTGATAATTCCACATAGCAAATGCCCCGTAATCCAAGGTACTGCGTGGGTGTTTCCGTATGATCCACACCTCCAAATTCCCACATACAGGCATCTGCTTTAAGGAGTTCCTGATGATCGAGTACAAACCGATATAAATTGACGGATGCCGTTTCCTCCTCACCTTCGATGATGAACTTAATGTTGCACGGAAGCTCACCATCTGCAGCCAGGATCGAATCGATCGCGAATAGTCGCGACACAATATGGCCTTTGTCGTCGCTTACTCCGCGACCATAGAGCTTGCCATCTCGCAGCGATGGCTCGAAAGGAGGCGAATCCCATAACTCCAGCGGTTCCGGCGGCTGGACGTCATAGTGGTTGTAGATCAGCAAAGTTTTGTCCGACCGGCCCTTGCGCTCGCCGAACACGACCGGAGCCCCCTTTGTATCCATGATGCGAACATCGAAACCGCGTTTCCGCAGCAGCTCTGCGACGAGGGTAGCACATTCTCTCATGCCAAGGTTCTGCGCGCCGACGCTCGGCTGAGCAACCAGCCGGGAAAGCTCCGCAAGGCTGTCGTCGAGATGATTCTCGAGATAGGAATCCAGTTTGCTGTAATCGGACATTTCGCTCTCCTTATTTAATGAATTCATTTAGCATCGAGATCGAGTAATGACCTGCCAGTGCGAACAAAGTCATCTTGATCAATTGGCCGACCCATGTAAACAGAAGAAAAGTGCGAACGGGCATTTTTGCGATGCCTGCCGCAATTCCAGCGATATCAAAGAAAGGGTTAGGGATTGCAGATAGAACCAAAATCGCCCAGCCTCCATATTTCTCCACCCAGGGTCGCACGCGGTTATAGATATCTGTGCGCTCCACAACAGCCTGACCGCTGAACCCTGCAAGGTAACCGGACAGTTCCCCCAGCGCGCCACCCGTCCCTGCGGCGAGACCGACACCAAAGGGATTGAAGATGGCGCCCATGGCGTAGATCACCGCCACACCCGGAGCTGGCAAAAGCACCGTCGCATTTGCCAGCAATGCGATTAAGAAAATGCCTGGATAGCCCAGCACGGCAAATTGCTCGACACGATCCCGGATGCTAAACACGAAGAGGGTGATCCCAATTACGGCAAACAATGCAAGTACACGCAAGAGATTTGTGAAAAAACGGTTTTGTTTGCGCTTGTCAAGTGAGGAGGGAGCGGGGTTGGATTGCTGCCTTTGTTCAGTTTGCTGCTCTCCAGGGACGCGCAAAGAGCGCACAGAGGGTGTTTGAGTCTTCTTCTGTGCGCTCTTTGGTTTCGTCATTGTTCCCTGCTTATTCGCTTTCTTCGATTGTGACACGTTTAATTTTCACAGCTGGTGCATTGACATTGCTCGGGTCGCGTTCGGGGATGGACATCAGCACGTCCATACCCTCTACCACCTGGCCGAAGACGGTATGGTGGTTATCCAGGTGGGGCGTAGGACCGTGCGTGATAAAAAATTGCGAACCGTTGGTATTGGGTCCCGCGTTCGCCATGGATAAAATGCCGCGTTTATCATGTCGCAGGCTGGGATGAAACTCATCGCCAAATTTATAGCCGGGTCCGCCTGAGCCACGCCCAGTGGGATCACCGCCTTGTACCATGAAGTTCTTGATCACGCGGTGAAATGGGACGCCCTCATAAAATCCCTCGCGGGCGAGAAATACAAAATTATTTACCGTTTTTGGCGCTTTATCTGCAAAGAGCTCGATGACCATCGTGCCTTTGTCGGTTTCCATTTGGGCTTTATATTTCTTCTTGGGATCGATTTGCATCTCCGGTGGTTTGGACCATTGTTTTGCCATATTTCTCTCCTTAATAAGATTGTTCGTCGTAGGAACGGGCTCGCTTTGCGTGCTACGCGAGCCGCCCGTCCCTACAAATTATCTCAATAACGCCTCGATACGCGCCACGACCATATCCAATGCCGCCGCGTTAAACCCTCCTTCAGGAATGATCACATCTGCATAACGCTTGGAGGGTTCGACAAACTCGAGATGCATCGGTCGGACCGTATGCGTATATTGTTCGATGACAGAGGCAGTAGAGCGGCCGCGCTCGGTAATATCCCGCTCGAGGCGGCGGATGAAGCGCAGGTCGGAATCCGTATCTACAAAGATTTTGACGTCAAACATTTGGCGCAGTTCCGGTTCTGTGAAGATGAGAATTCCTTCCACCAGGATCACCCGGCAGGGCTGCACGGTGAAGGTTTCACCGGTGCGCCGATCGGCGGAGAAATCGTAGATCGGAACCTGTACAGGCTTTCCATCCCGTAGCGAAGCGATGTGTTCAATGAGTAATTGGGTTTCAAGTGAGTCGGGATGATCGAAGTTGACATCGGCCCGCTGTGTCGGCGGAAGTCCACTAAGGTCTTTGTAATAGGAATCGTGTTGGAGAAATGCAATTCGTTCCCGTCCAACACGCTGCAGAATGACTTGGGCAACCGTGGTTTTGCCAGAACCCGATCCACCTGCAATGCCAATGACCAGCGGCGCAGTCCTGTAGGCGGGTGGGTCCGAAGGTTTCATGCCTGGATTATACCTGCAAACAAAAAGACGCCTTTGCGGCGTCTCTTCGTGCAAAATCGTAGCCTCGGCAGCTACCAATCCTAACGGAATCGTTTACATCCCTGCCATCCAGGCGAGACCAGCGGTGCCAGGGCCTGCGTGAGCACCAACCGCTGGGCTGACGGCAGCAAAGACGGACTCCACCGGGTGGACGAGCGGCGTGATCTTTTCAAGCAACACCTTTGCATCCGCTTCCGCATCGGCATGCAGAGTTGCGATGTGCACAGGAGCTTTCCCGGCGCATTTTTCAGCGACTAATTCGACGAGGCGATCCAGCGCTTTACTACGCGTGCGGACGCGCTCTACCGCTTCGATCCGGCCATCTTCAATTGCCAGAATCGGCTTAAGATTAAGCGCCGTGCCAAGGAAACGCGTCGCCCCACCAATGCGCCCGCCGCGGTGCAGGAACTCAAGCGTATCGACTGTTAGATAAACACCAACATGCTCCCGCGCTTTTTCTGCCAACGCTTTGCACTCCGCTGGCGAGGCTCCTTCGGCGGCAGCCCTTGCAGCAGCCAAAATCATGAATCCCATCGCCATCGCGGTGGTATTTGAGTCAACGAGAGCAACCTTCTCTTTCCCATGGGTAAGTTGCTCACGCCCCTGCACCGCCGATTGGAATGTTCCGGAGAGCTTGGATGCAATGAAAACGCCAAGCACATCGTATTCCTGCTCCATCAGGCTACTGAAGGCTTTCTGCATATTAACAACAGAAGCCTGCGACGTGGATGGCATGACTTTGGCGGTTCGCAGGCGGGTGTAGAATT
>DATHUN010000502.1:0-2365 GCA_035462205.1 Anaerolineales bacterium | reverse complement strand
CAAACTTTGTGAAACTAAGAAAATACTTACGATAACAAAACCTGTCCGCAATATTCGCATTTGTGCATGCCAAGTTCCAGTGTGCCGCCACAGTTAGGACATTGGATCGTCTCCACTTTGATTGGATATCCATGTGCTTTAAAGGCGGCTTCGTTATCCGCCAAATCACTCCTCAGACGTTTGCGCCGTGCGAGATAGGCATCACCAGTCATTTCACCGGATTTTCGCAAACGCTCGACGTCGGCAATGGACTCTGTCAACATGCGCCGCTGTGCTTCAAGTGATTGACGGCTGGTATTTTGGAAGGCAACTTTCATGTCGGGCTTCTTCGAGATGGATGCCAGGATGGCGAGGATGATTCCTGAAACGATCAAGCCAACAATCAGCGGTGTATATTGGAATCCAGGAATCGAATTGAAATTGACTTTGTTCGCCTGTACTTCGCTTCCATCGGCGATGACAACATAGCGTTGATCACCGAGCTTGCCCAGTCTTTTGTACATCGGCAACGAACTGATCCATGCCGTGCATGACTGTATCCGGTCGGTCGGCACGCGTCACGTAGATGGGTGTGTAGTCTTTCTTCCCCGCCGCCGGTGCCGGTGTTTTCTTGCGAGCCGTATTCAGGAGATAAAAGAAAATCGCGAAACCGGGAATAAGCGTGATGGCGCCAAAGCAGAGAAGATTCTCCATGGTGTTCCTCCGGATCGTTGCTGCCAAATTGCTAACGGACTGTTACTTTTCCGCTTGCGATATCCTGCTCGATATAAGATTGTAAACCTGCGTAACCGTTGTCCATGGCAGATTGCAGCATCTGACGAACCTCATAACTGGAATTTTCCAGGGGCATTGTCAGGTAAACGCCCAGCCGTGTCGCATTCTCGATCGGAGTCAGTCGCCGCGTGCCAAGATAAGTGAGCCCCATCACAGATTGCTCCATGGTGTAATATTCAAACGGCTTCCAATCCAGAATTTTGCTGTGGACGTGCAGATTCCCATGGGCACAATGCAGACCGGCGCCTTCGCCAATCCGGCCGCCTAGCAGGTCCACGCGCTCAGCATAATCATAGCCTAAGAATCCTGCTTCCAGTGCCGGCGTTGTCAGGTACTCCCAAATGAGCGCAGGCGGGAAGGGCAGATCGATCTCCATCTTGACCCACGCCTCTTCGGCACGGACGAATTTTCTGCGTTTTACCTGCTCCCGTTCCCAAACCAGCCGAAGGTCATGGACGGACATTGGCACTTCGCCAATATGTTCATAAACCTCCGTGTGAGGAACCAGCTTTTCACAATATTCGAGCAGATTCAGTTTCTGCGCGGCGACATCGCTAAAGAGTGCATAGGATTTAATCCCCGTTTTTTCAATCACATGATTCTTCAGCATACGATGCGGGACGATCACATCCGCACCCAGCAACTCTTCCCGGTCCCCCAATTTTTGGACCAGATATTCTCCGTAATGCGTGCACATCTTGAGATCGAGCATCGACATGTTCCTGCATGCGCGGCACGTGCAGGTGGTGTTGTATTGCATCTGTTGCAGGGTCTGGGCAAACACGATGTAAAAATTTTCAAGAGCTTCCAAAAAACTTTGGGGCTGGACGAAATTGGTCTCGGGCACATACATGAAGATCGCGTCCCCTCGAAAACCAGAAATCAGAAACGGATGTTTCACTGCCTGCAATTGCGCATCGAACAAGCTCTGTAGAATTTCATTGGCGTGGTCGAGCTCGGACCCAGTCAGGTATTCGGTGTATCCTGAAATATCGGTAATTACGAAGTAGCCTTTATTTGCCATTTGTTCTACCTGTATAATCTATACATGCCACGAGTGCTCTACACAGCCTTCGACATTGTACCAAGCCCCAAAGGCGCCTCGACTCATATTTTGCATAACATTCGTGGACTAGTCAATGGTAATTTTGATGTCCATCTTTTTACGCCAAACGACGATGTGCTACCGGCGGATGATTTTATCGAAGGCGCGCGGGTTACTCGCAACTCACAGGACCCTTCCCAGAACTTATTAGCACGTGCGGCTCACTTTGGAAGAAGCGTGCTCACACATCTCATGCTTCCTCCGAGCTATGACGTGGTTCACTATCGCAACATCCGGGATGGTCTCGCTGTTGCCCAGAACAAGAAACGCCTGGGTTACAAAACTCTATTTGAGGTGAATGGACTCCCTTCGGTGGAGCTCAAATATCATTATCCGGGGATCGATTCGGATTTGTTGGCGAAGATCAAAGAACAGGAGATGGCGACGTTGCACCTAAGTGACGCGCTCATCTGTCCTTCGAATGTGACACGCGACTATCTTGCCTCACTCGGACTCAGCCCCAAGCTGGTGACCGTTATCCCCAAC
>DATHUN010000501.1:0-4828 GCA_035462205.1 Anaerolineales bacterium | reverse complement strand
GTAGGAACTGTCATGTGTTCAATCTCCAGGATCTAAATTTATATAATGAATATCATTTAACCATAGAAGAAGGAATCAAAAAAGACACGGAATAAAAGTCCGTGTCTTTTACCATGATCAAATTCTAAATGTTATTCCATCGTCACTTCCGCCGTCATACCCCAAAGCAAACCTTTGGGTTGTTCATCAAATGCAATCGTGACTTTGAAGACAACATCTCCGCCGACCGTATCGGCAATTGGAGAAATCGCGATCACTTTGCCACTAGCATTTTCATCCAATGCTTCCAGCGCGATATTCACAGGCGCGCCGATCTTTACTCTTTTAAGATCGCCCTCGCTGAGATCCGTTGTTGTCACCTGCAATGTATTCAAACTTGCCAGCGTGATAACCATTTGATTCTGGTTCACATATTCACCCGGCAGAATTTCCACAGAAGCAATAGTTGCATCCATAGGAGCGATGAGGGTAGATTGCGCCAGCGTCGCTTCGGCAATATCCAGTCTGGCTTGGGCACTGGCTGCTTGCGCATCGGCTTGCTCTCGTACTTCGGGCGGCACCACGTCCCAATATTTTTTCCCATTACGGATCTTACGTACGCGTTTGTAGCGTTGTAATTCTGCATTTGCTTGCGCGGAGCGAAATGCTTCCTGCGCGGCAATAACGTTGTACTCGAGATCCGGTGTGTCCAATACGGCGAGCGTCTGGCCCTGCTTTACCTGGTCTCCGGCTTTAACATTCACTTCCTTGACGATGGCAGAAGACAAGAATCCTAAACGGGTAATTTGTGCAGGCACAACCACCGCTGATGCAACCACATTTCCGTCATCTGCCGCGAAGGCAGGAGTCGCCAATAACACGAAGATTGTCCAACTCAATAATGCCGACGTATACGATCGCTTCATTTCGTTTCCTGCCTATGGAGCCGTTTCGATCTTGACATCCGCACTCATACCCCACAGCAAACCTTCCGGCTGCTCGTCCAGTGTAATGGTCACCTTGTAAACTACATCACCGCCTAGGGTTGTTGAACTGCGTGCAATGTCTATGACTTTGCCGGACAATTCCTTTCCTAGTGCTTCGATGAACACAGTTGCATGTTGTCCGATCTGAACGCGAGTCACATTGCGTTCGCTCAAATCTGTGGTTTCCACTTTGTAGCTCGATAGATCGCCGAGCACAATCAGTGGAGAGCCGGGAACGGCAATTTCCGCCGGAGCGATATCTAATGAGATGATCGTGCCGCCAAACGGCGCGGTCAAGGTAGATTGAGAGGCGAGGACAGCATTGGCAGAATCAAGGAGAGCCTGGGCGCGGGCTGCATCCGCTTCCGCGCTTTCGATATGGACCTGGTCCACACCTAATCGCTTCAAATATCGGACCTGTGCCTGGGCGGCGGCCAAATTTGCCTCTGCCTCGCGAACGCGCGCTTCTTGGATGGTCGTATCCAGCGTGACAAGTGTTTGTCCTGCTTTCACTTGATCTCCGACTTTTACATCGACGTTGGTGACCCGACCGAGTGAGGAAAATGCCAACTGCGCATCATTGACTGGCACAATGACTGCCGATGCAGAGACGGAATTTGCATCGCTGGTTTGGGTATTGGCTGCGGACGTGTTGTCATCCAGCGATACGGTTGGAATGACAGTAGGCGCAGATTTGGGCGCACAGGCGGAGAGGATCACTGCTATGGTCAAAACAATAAATATATTGTTTCCAAGCCATGCGCTTCGACCGCGCTTGCCGATTGGCTCTTTCTGCTCGGCGTGGCATATATTCTTCTTCATTCTTACTCTATCACTTCCCATTGGTTCTGCTGTCGTCGGTAATTACGCCGTCCTGCAGCGTCACCACACGGTTGGCGTAGCCAATGACGCGCGGATCGTGGGTGGCAAACACAAACGTGACGCCGGTCTCTTTGTTGAGGCGCTTCATGATATCCATAACTTGCTTGCCGTTCTCGGTATCGAGGTTGGCGGTTGGCTCGTCGGCGAGGATCAGCTTGGGGTTCGTCGCCAAGGCGCGGGCAACAGCAACACGCTGCTGCTGTCCACCGGAGAGCTGATCCGGACGGTGATGGGCACGGTCGCTGAGTCCGACTGCCTCGAGCATCTCGTGGACGCGTTTCTTGCGCTCGCCGGCTTTCGTGCCGCTTAACAGGAGCGGCATCTCGATGTTTTCATAAGCCGTCAGCGTGGGGATGAGCGCAAAGAACTGAAACACGAAGCCGATCGCATCCTTGCGCAGATCGGCGCGCTGGTTACGGTTGAGGTGCGAAGCATCCTGTCCATTGATGCATACACTGCCGGAGGTCGGCTGGTCCAGCAGACCGATCAGCTGCAATAAGGTGGTCTTGCCCGAGCCGGACGGTCCCACCAGAGCGGTGAATTCCCCGTTGTCAATCGACAGATTCACGCCGCGCAGGGCTTTGGTCTCTACTTCGCCGATTTTGAAGATGCGCGTGGCATTGATAACTTTTGTAACTTCCATTTTAGACTCCTGATCCGTGTAGTGCTTCGACAGGTTCCATGCGTGCGGCGAGCCGGGCAGGATAGAGTGAAGCGATGAGGGTAATGATATAGGTGATGAGGGCAAGGTTGATCGTGTTTTGCAGCGTGAGATGGGCATAGATATGGTCTTCGAAGAGCACGCCGGTAACTCCATAATCGCCGATGTAAATACCATATACGGTGAAGTAGGCAACCAGCGCGCCGCCGATAAGCAACCCACCGATCACGCCGCCAGTGGCAAGCAAAGCTGCTTCCGCCAAGAACTGCGCCATAATGCCACGGCCTTTCATGCCGATCGCAGACAGAATACCGATCTCACGCGTGCGCTCGAAGACCGCCATCACTAACGTGTTCGTCACAACCGTGGCAGTGATGCCGAGAACGATCAGGTACAGAATGACGAAGAATGCATTGGCATAGTCTTCAAACTGGACCACGAACTGGTTTTGCTCGCGCCAGGTAGCCACTTTGTAATTGTTCGATTGCAATGCCTGCGCCACTGCTTCGGCGTCGTCGCTATTCTTCAGCAGGACAAAAATAGTGCTGGCATGATTTTCTGTGGCAGTGATCGCCTGCGCTTTGGCAAGGGGCATGAAGATAGTGCTCTCATCGTAACCAGGCGTGCGGGTTGTAAAAATGCCGCGCACGGTAAAAGGTTGTTCGTTCACATTGCCATTGGACGTGGTCACCAACAAATTGACCTTGTCGCTGACCTTAAGATTCAGCTTCTCGGCGAGCACATTGCCGATCAGAATTCCTTCGCGGTCATTGGCTTTGATAAACTCGCCGGAGAGCATGCCATCGCGGAACGGCTGGTTGGCGGCTGAGTCAGGTTCGATGCCCAGAATCTGGACGCCTTTCGATTCGTCGCTGAGGGTCAGGATCGCACTGGCACTCAAGCGCGGAGTTGCAATGGTCACCTGAGGCAGCGTCGTAATCTTCGCTGCGACCTGTTCGGGATTCTCGATCAAATCTTCCCACTTCAGGCTGATCTTGTTCTCTTCGTAGGATGCCGGGCGCACCTGCAAGTGTCCGCTTTGCAGGCGGATGGTGTTTTGCAAGGCGCCGCTCATTTCTCCTTCGAGGACCGAGACCATGAGCAGCAATAATGCCATGCCGATGCCAACCGCTAGCGCGGAAAGTAGGGAGCGGGTCTTGTTCCACCAGATATTTCGATACGCTAATTTGAATGCTTGTGTCATAAGTACCTTTTATTTCTTGCTGTGGCTTCGAACCTCGGTGGCGAGTTAAGCAGGTGGAGGGGAAGGAGCGTCATCCAGGTCAAACCGATGATGATTGAGATGCGCTGTAATAATCCCGCATAATTCACCAACCCTGGCACCTGGAGGAATCCTGCCATCGCGAAGATGTACGCAAGTATGAAGGCGACAGCCGTAATTTTTGAATAGATTGCCCAGTTGCGGTCACCTTGATCCGCGAAGAATCGCACCATCATGAAACAGGCAATGGGCAAACCAAAGATAAACGATGCAAAGAGCAAGTGAAGGGACCCGATAAGAGTGGGTGGCAGGACCATGGCGGGCGTTCCGACGGGATAACCGCTTAGGGGATCAGTAGCAAAGAAGCCTGTCCCCAGAAAACCGATTCCAACGATTGTGATTAGTATCGGTATCCACATTTTCCCAGGCTCTGACTGCAACGCCTTTCGCAATCCAAAGGCAAGAACAACTGTCAATATGCCTGTGATAATGAAGTTAGCAACTTGTGTCCAGCCAAATTGGCCCAATGAAAGGGCGCTGATAGGATGCCGCCTGGGATCGTAACTGTCACGATTAAGTCCCTCGATGAACCAGGCGATACAAAACAATGGACCAGCAAGCGCGCCACACAGGAGCAATGATCTTGCCTTGCCTTCTGCACGGGAAGAGCTATACATGATGCAGCGCCTCGGATGGCTCGCGCTTCGAGGCAATCATTGCCGGGATGAGGGCAGCGAGGGCAGCAATCACGAAGATGATAATGGCGCGCATCGGCAATTTGCCGATTCCTAACGAAGGATAGACCTTGCCGCTGATCAACGCCATGTAGTCCGTGACCCCGGCGAACTGGCTGTAATCCATGCCGACCTGCATCAGGCTGAGATTGGTCAGGAGTCCAAATGCGACGCCCACCAGCACACCGACGAAGCCAATCAAAGCGCCTTCGAGGATGAACGTTGTGGCGATCTGGCGCGGCTTGAGTCCCATCGCGCCGAGCAGACCGATCTCACGCGTCCGTTCATAGACGGCCATGAGGAGCAGGTTCAGAATGCCGATCCCGGCGATCATGACAATGATGACGCTGAAAATATCCATGAC
>DATHUN010000500.1:0-2701 GCA_035462205.1 Anaerolineales bacterium | reverse complement strand
ATATCTGTTCCCGGAGAATGAAGACGGAAAAACAACGCCAGGATAGTAAGGTCTATCTTATAACAAAATGCCGCCTGGACTTTGTGTCCAGGCGGCATTTTCATTTCTACAGCAAATCAGCTTAAGTTCCCTCTTCCCACGAAGCCAGGTACTTAGTCTGCTCTTCGGTGAGGATATCGATCGTTACGCCCATTGCTTCGAGCTTGAGGCGGGCGATCTCGCGGTCAATATCTCCAGGGACAGAATAAACTTTCTTTTCCAGCTTGTCGGCATTCTTCGCCATGTACTCGGCCGAAAGCGCCTGGTTAGCAAAGGACATGTCCATCACCGAGGCGGGGTGTCCTTCAGCGGAGGCAAGATTGATCAGGCGTCCTTCACCAAGGATGTTGATCTTGCGTCCGTCTTTGGTGGTGTACTGATCCACAAAGGGGCGGACCAGGCTCGGGTCACCAACGCTCATTTTCTTCAGGGCCGGGATGTTGATCTCCACATTGAAATGACCAGAGTTAGCAACGATGGCTCCGCTCTTCATGACCTTGAAGTGGGCTTCGTCGATCACATTCAAATCGCCTGTCACTGTGCAGAAGAAATCACCGATCTTGGCGGCTTCCACCATGGACATCACCTGAAAACCATCCATGACCGCTTCGAGCGCCTTCATCGGGTCCACTTCCGTGACAATCACCTGTGCCCCCATGCCGCGTGCACGGGAGGCAAGGCCACGTCCGCACCAGCCATAGCCAGCCACCACAAAATTTTTGCCAGCCAGCAGAACGTTCGTGGCGCGTATGATCCCATCGATGGTGGATTGACCTGTACCATAGCGGTTATCGAAGAGATGCTTGGTAAGCGCATCGTTCACCGCAATGATGGGAAACTTCAAAATCTTGTCGGCTTCCATCGCTTTGAGGCGGATGACGCCTGTGGTGGTTTCTTCCGTCCCGCCGATCACGTTGGTTAGCAACGTTTTGCGATCCTCGTCTGCAAGTCCCTTTGCCCAACTCGCCAGGGACGGCTCGAGTTTTTCGAAGCGACCCATCTCGATAAAGAACAGGGAGGATACAAGATCCGCTCCGTCATCCATGGTCATATGCGGTCTGTGCTCGAGTGCGGCACGGATATGCTTATAATACGTGACATTGTCCTCACCCTTGATCGCGTAGGTGGGAATCTCGAATTGATTGACCAGCGCGGCAGCAACATCGTCCTGCGTGGAGAGTGGGTTGGAAGCGGTGAGCACAATATCTGCACCGCCATCCTGCAAGGTTGCCATCAGGTTGGCTGTTTCGGTCGTCACATGCAGACACGCCGACACGCGCAAACCCTTTAATGGTTTTTCCTTTTTGAAGCGCTCGCGAATCTGGCGCAGGACGGGCATTTCGTGCTCTGCCCAGTCCATGCGGCGACGTCCACCTTCTGCCTGGTTGATATCTTTAATGTCGTAATTGCTCATTGTTGCTCCTTTATATATGACTCGGTGGTTAAGTAGGCGGTCTACTTTCGCCGTATCAAAACCACTAATTTTTGTACCGTTGCCTCTTGATTTCCGTATACTGCTCGGCTTCTTCGCGGGCCCTCTCAACCAACGCCTTCAGTTTTCATAACAATTCGTCCAGCTTGCCGCGATCATCAAAATGTTTGCGGAAGCGTTCTACAAATTCCATCCGCGTGTAAGCATGGCTTTGCGGACCGCGCTGCTCCAGGCAATAGACCGCCGCAAGCGAACCAATCTCACCACATAATTTCCAATCGAACCCATGGGCATAGCCCGCTAAAAAGCCACCGCGGAAGGCATCTCCCACACCGGTGGGGTCGACGATCTCATCTTCGGGAACTGTGGGGATGTGAACGCTCTCGGGACCCGCGTACAGGTCGGCACCATTCTTGCCGCGTGTAATGACCAACACTTTAACATGATCCAGGATTTGGTCGAGGCTCCAACCTGTCTTCTTGGAAATCAGTCCGAACTCGTAGTCATTACAGAATAGGAAGTGTGCGCCTTCCATATCGCGCGCCAGTTCATGTCCTTCGAGACGCAAGACTTGCTGGCTGGGATCATACAGGTAGCGGATGCCCAGCTCGCGGCATTCGGCTGGAAACTTCATCATTGCCTCCGGCGCGCTCGGGGAGACAATGACAAGATCCGGTTTTTTATCCAAGGTCTTGAGGGATTGGAGGGCGGATTGTGCCATTGCTCCGGGGTAAAAAGAAGCAATCTGGGCAGCAACCTGATCGGTCGTCGCGAAGAATGATGCCGTGAATTGACCAGGAACGACTTCCATCAGGGTCGTGTCCACACCTTTCGCTTCGAGCCAGTTGCGGTAGTCTGAAAAATCTTCTCCAACCGTTGCCATTACACGCGGCCGCTCGCCGAGCAACGCCATCGTATAGGCGATGTTCGGTGCGATCCCACCGCGCTGCCTGGACATGGAGTCGACGAGGAACGACAGACTGATCGAAGCCAGGCGCTCCGGAAGAATTTGTTCCTGGAAGCGTCCTGGAAAGGTCATCAGATAATCATAAGCAACAGAACCGGTGAGAAGTATGTCCATTGGGCCTTTCACTCTGAATGCCATCTCCGACGTTGAGTCGGCGCCGAGCATGGCAAAGGAGGCAGAAGATTCGCAGTAAATGGCGTGGCGCAATGCGCCACGCCATTCTCAGCCGCAAAAGTTTATCATGGCATGCCGCTATTGTCTAG
>DATHUN010000499.1:0-3353 GCA_035462205.1 Anaerolineales bacterium | reverse complement strand
GCTTCTCCTTGGGAAGTTTGGAAAAATATCGACCTTCCGATTCTGCGCCGCGCGACTCTTGCAGCGGCGACCTGTGCGTTCACCATTTCTCTGGGTGAGTTCGGAGCAACGCTTTTGATCTCTCGGCCCGAATATCCAACGATTCCGGTTGCCATTCAACGCTTCCTTTCCCAGCCGGGGGGCTTGAATTATGGTCAAGCTATGGCCATGGCAACTATTTTGATGGTTCTCACACTGACCAGCATTTTGCTTATTGAAACGTTTCGCCTGCCCAATTCCGGAGAATTTTGATGCTCGAAGTTCATCGCATCTTTAAAACGTATGAAGGCAAGCCGCTGCTCAACGATATCTCCTTCCAAGTGGGCACAGGCGAAACGGTCTGTTTGCTCGGTGCATCGGGAAGCGGTAAGTCCACTCTGCTGCGGATCATCGCTGGGCTGGAGGATGCAGACTCAGGCTCTATCTCATTCAACAGCATTGACCTCACTTCCACGCCCGCGCATCTCCGGGACTTTGGCTTGGTCTTTCAAGACTACGCACTGTTTCCTCACCTCAATGTCAATGAGAATGTGGCATTTGGTTTGAAGATGCGGCACTTATCCAAAGACGAAACCGTGCAGCGTGTAACCAATTCGTTGGGGATGGTCAACTTGAGCGGGTTTGGCACCCGCCGCGTGACGGATTTATCCGGCGGAGAGCAACAACGTGTGGCTCTCGCCCGTGCTTTGGCAACCCGTCCACGCCTGTTGATGTTCGATGAACCGCTCGGTGCATTGGACAGAACCTTGCGCGAAGATCTACTCAATGAACTACGGTCCATTTTGCAGCAATCAAATATTCCGGCGATCTATGTCACACACGACCAGGAGGAGGCATTCACGATTGCCGATCAGGTCTTGATCCTGCACGAGGGAGAGATCGTCCGCCAGGGAACTCCCGCTGAGGTATGGGCGAATCCCGAGTCGGCTTTTGTGGCGGGATTCTTAGGGCTGGGAACGATTATCGACGGAACATATATCGGCAATTCGCAAGTGGAGACGAGATTTGGAAAACTCACTGTCCATTGCGAGCACAAACCCCAAATGGGAGACCATATCCATTTGTTGGCGCGCCCGCTATCGGCTGAGTCCGAACGGAACATTGTCCATGGCACCGTCACCGATGTGATCTTCCAACAGGAACGCTTCAAAGTCACATTGGACAACGGTCTGTATGCTTATTTGCCGAAGGCGCCGAACGTGGGGCAGAAGATCCAAGTGCGGATTAAGGTAGAATGTCTCGAATGAGAATCAGGGTACAGAAAAAGGATCCCGCCGGCGAGATCCAACATGAATATGAAGGGGAAGTGCTGAGCCGAGATGAACATTCGATTGTGCTCGAAGCATACTTCGATCGTGCCGATATGCCGTTCATGGATGTTGTCTTCAAAAATGGTGATCGGTTTGTTGAATATTATTTCTCTAATCGCTGGTACAACATTTTTGCCATCCACGATCGGGAGGACGGAAATGTCAAAGGCTGGTACTGCAATGTAGGCATGCCAGCAGCATTCGAGAATGGTATTGTCTCGTATGTCGATCTTGCTTTGGATTTGTGGGTCTCTACCAGCGGCGAGCAAACCGTTCTGGACGAAGCTGAATTTGAAGCGTTGAATCTAAATGACGAGCTGCGGTCGCAAGCATTACATGGATTAGCAGAGCTCAAGGAACTTTTCAGAAACAACAAACCTCCGCTGTAAAGCGGAGGTTTGTTGTTTAATCCGTTGGAAGTAGATTACTATTGACCCAAGGCTTGCATGATCGCATCACCGTATTGCCACAACGCCACAACTGCGACACAGCAGCAACAGAGTACAACAACGGCGACGACTGCAATAATCAGAGTGGTGTTGTTTTTCCGGGGTTCTACGGGTGCGGGCGGGATCGGTGTTTCCATGGTTCCTCCAAACGATGACAGAATAACTTGCTACGATGCGGCGATTATATCAGTTCCTTAATTTACCCACACAGAAAACTTACGGAACTGTATTGAACAGCCTGCCACCGAACGCCCAAAAGCTCGCCAGCAGGGCAGGGAAGAGGAGGAGCGCCAGGCAAACACACAACCCCACTGCCAGATTGGCATAGCCCAGCACCAGTCCGGTTGTTGCGATGCCATCGCCACCGAGCAAGCCATCACTGTGCCTGATTTCTTTCTTCGCCATGTGACCCGTGATAACCGCGATGATCCCGCCTACAATCGGGACAAGAGTCCAACCTAGGACGCCCATGATCATGCTTGTGATGGACAGACTGCTTGTTGGTGGCGGTATGTTGGTCGGGAACTCCGGGGTTTCAGACATTCTATCGAACGACAGATCTGTTCGAACGCCGATACAGCCAGTAGACAATGAAGGCAGCGACCACAATCAGAAGAGTGCCCACCAGAATAGGCACCAGGATGGCGAGGATGGATAACACTGTGGAGATGATATCCTCCGCAATCGAGACCGGTATGTTCCCTGCACCGCCCGTGGTGAGCGTCACAGCGGGACGGAGTGCTCCGGCCTTAGCAACATGCACAGTCCCGGCGATGAGCAAGCCAGCTGCCAATGCCAGCACGGGGTGGACGTTGGTCACGACATGCGAACTTGCAGCAAACGCCACAGCACCTGCCGCTGGGCGAACAAAGGTCTGAATCAAGTCGTTGATGTGGTTGACCGCAGGGACTTTATCGGCCAGCATTTCGACAATGACCAGCACACATAGCAAAAGGATGATCCACGGGTTCGCTAACGTATCCCATGGCGCATTGAGTTTCATCAGGTTGGTGTAATGCCCCAGTAAACCAACAATCAATAGAGGAATATACGCATTGAGCCCTGCACTGGCAGAGAGCCCAAATGCGGTAAATATACCGGTCAGTAATTCCATACAACCTCCAAGTAGGTCGGGCTTGTAGCCCAACGTGTTGGCGGGTTAAAAACCCGCCATCCAATATAAATTATCCTAACGGGAAGCCGCCCCAGGTGCCAGTAAGCTTGAAGCGCAGCAGGTCAATGGCGGTGATCATCAGGAATGCCAGGGTGGTCCCGGCCAGGAAAGGCATCCACAATTCCCTTAACGAAGTAAACGCATTTTCCTGACGCATCACCAGCAGCCATACCAGCGTAAAAACGATGATTAAGAGTGCCAACACACCGAAAACGCTGAGAAAAGCGATCGGATACAAAATGACAGGTTGTTCGGTGAGAATGGCAAGGTCAACCACCAAAACGATGCTCACCAGGATGCCCAGTTTTTTCCAGTTGAGGGCGCGCTCTTGAACGGCATTTGCCCAGACACTTTGGTTGAAGGCAGGGTACAGAATCGATG
>DATHUN010000498.1:0-14259 GCA_035462205.1 Anaerolineales bacterium | reverse complement strand
GAGCTATCGATGGTGGATACAGGCGAAGTTATGCTCCGTGTTCGTTACGGTGGCAACGGTCCGCCGCTGCTGTTGTTGCACGGACATCCGCAAACACACGTCATGTGGCATAAGATCGCGCCGCGCCTTGCCGAAGACTTCACGGTCGTCGCCGCCGACCTGCGCGGCTATGGCAAAAGCAGCAAGCCGCCCTCTACGCCAGACCACATTCCCTACTCGAAACGTGTCATGGCACTGGATCAGATTACTCTCATGCGCCAGCTCGGCTTCGAGCGATTTCACGTCGTCGGTCATGACAGGGGCGGGCGCGTTGCCTATCGCATGGCACTCGATCATCCGGAACAGGTGGAGAGATTAGCGGTGCTTGACATCATCCCCACGGGCGAAGCGTTCCGGCGAACCAACATGGAATTCGCCCTAGGCTACTGGCATTGGTTCTTCTTGTCGCAACCCTATGATCTGCCCGAGAAAATGATCAACGCGAACCCGGAGAACTACTACTTTCGCAAAAATAGGGATCTTTTCGCGCCCGAAGCACTCGCCGACTATCTCGAAGCTGTGCACAACCCGGAAACGGTCCATGCTGTGTGCGAAGACTACCGCGCCGCTGCGACCATTGATACCGAATTAGATGAAGCCGACCGCGGCAAGCGAAAGATTTCCTGCCCTACACTCGTCCTGTGGGGATTGCAGGCAAAGCTCGAGGAATGGTATGACGTATTAGACATCTGGCGCGATTGGGCAGATGACGTCCAAGGGTACGGAATCAACTGTGGACATTACCTCGCCGAAGAAGCAGCTGAGGCGACGCATACCGCTTTACATAATTTCTTGATGTCTTAGTAAAAGGAAATACTTCCCTTATTTTCGCAAACCCTGCAATGTAGTTTCATCTAGCTCAATGACAATATCGGTATAACTCTCAATTAGGGCAATAATTTGCTCACGCGGACCGTTTCTCCACTCATCACTTCCATAGAAAGCGTTTTCACTTGCCTCGCGGTGAGAGAGACTATCGAAGTGGCGAATCAGGTAGTACGAAGTCTCATCATGCAACGAAGGACCATGCGCCACGACGTCCACGTTCCAGCGCTCGAGCAGGGGCGTTGCATCTTCCAGAAAAAGACGATTAAACTCTTCGCGTGTCCCCGGCTTTAAATTATAAGAACGGATTTCAACAAAGTGCTTCATGCATAACCTCATGAACAAAACTTGAGTATCTATTAAACAACCCTTGCAACATAACAGGATTTACGGCAGGAACAATACCAGTATAACTCTTGCAGAAATCTATAAGAGTCTGGCATAAACCCGATTTCCTGATCTGGACTATATATGTTCCTATTTCTTTTAGACACGGCGAAGGGGATATTGATTTCTTAGAAAATCTATTTGGATATTAATCCGCAAATGGGATAGTTCCAGTATACTTATAACCTATCGTGCTGTGAACTCGTTCGGTTTGTCCTAGGTTCGAGTCTTCGGCAACCATCGCCAGCGGGGATTTAATTTTCATCTCAAGAACGAAAGGCAAAACCATGAACACGAATTTAAAAGAATCAGAGACGGCGGAACAGATTCGCTGGCAGCCGATTGTTGCCAAATATGCAAAACCCCACCTGGGACGCAGTCTCTGGCAGGTTGCAAATACGTTGATCCCCTATTTCATCCTCTGGGGCGTGATGATCTGGAGCACTCATATCTCCTATTGGATCACACTTGCGCTGGCTCCTCTGGCGGCAGGCTTCTTGATGCGGACCTTCATTATCTTTCATGATTGCGGACACGGTTCTTTTTTCAAGTCGCAGAAAGCCAATGATTTTGTTGGCAGGATCTGTTCCTTTTTGAATTTCACACCATATTATCGCTGGAAGCACGATCACGCCATCCATCATGCCACGGCCGGTGACCTTGACCGGCGCGGCACAGGCGACGTGTACACGATGACGGTCAAGGAATATCTTGCCGCGCCGTGGTGGAAGAAGGCTGGCTATCGTATCATGCGCAATCCCTTTGCGTTGCTGGGAGTCGGACCCTTACTGGTCTTCGTGGTCACGCAGCGCATTCCCCCTGCCAAGGGCAAACGCGAGATCGCCAGCGTCTGGTGGACCAATTTCTCTCTTGCCGCTGCCATCACGTTGATGTGCTGGTTGATCGGATGGAAAACCTATCTTATGGTTCAGCTGCCAATCCTCGCGATCAGTACTACGATCGGCATCTGGCTCTTTTATGTCCAGCATAACTTTGACCCAACCTACTGGGATAATCACGAAGGCTGGGAGTTTGTGAAGGCCGGGCTGCAGGGCAGTTCGTTCTACAAGCTGCCGCTCATCCTGCAATGGTTCAGTGGGAACATTGGGTTTCACCATATCCACCACTTGAGCGCCAAGATCCCCAACTACAACCTGCCCAGGTGTTACTATGAGAATTCCCTCTTCCACGTCCAGCCATTGACCGTGCGCGCCAGCCTCAAATCCCTCTCCTTGCGACTGTATGATGAGGAGCAAAAAATGCTTGTGGGCTGGGACGGTCTCAAACAGTACCAGAACCAAAAACAAAATGTGAAAGCCATGAGTAGCTGAAAAAAAGAGACTGGTGTAAGCCAGTCTCTTTTTGAATCAAATTTTCTTGCGCAACCCCTGCACGGTGACCTCATCTGACTCAAAAACAACGTCTACATAAGTCTCGATCAACGCCAGCATGGACTCGCGCGGGCCCTTGCGCCAATCGTCGCTGGCGTAATACATATCCTCCATTTGCTCGCGCTGGGCAAGACTATCATAGCGGCGAATCACATAATACGTATTCCCATCATGCAGTGACGGACCATGCGCCACCACATCGAAGTTCCAACGTTGTAGGCGGGGCAGTGCTTCCTCGATGTAAATTCGGTGGAATGCCGCGCGTGTGCCCAATTTGAGAGTTAAGGTGCGGATTTCGAGCAAGTGATTCATTTTCAAAATACTAAAGCAATTTACGAATATGTTCGGTGTGATCTCGTTCGTGCCACAAAGCACGTCGCAGCACTTTGCGCGGACTCCAGATTTCTCCTTCCAACCCTACAACTTTGTGGATTCCCACCAGTGGAGGAAGAAGGGAATTGAAATGATCGCGGACAACTTGTAACCGCTCAAACGGACCGGAGGGAACATCTGCTTCATTGGTAGGGAATGGATAACCGATGCGTTCCTGATACCACCATTCCGCTCCACCGATATGTTTCAAAATCCCATCGATCGCCCAGCGTTCGGTGGGGTACGTCTCAGCAAGTTTCTCGGTACTCAAATCTGCAACGAGACTCAGCAGATCGGCGCGGCTCCAGGCAAGCAGCCTCAAGGCGCGTTCGACCTCATGCGGCTTGAGAGGCTTCCAATCATAGAGGAAAAAGGATTCGACCATATAGGTATCCTCGCCTCGCTCGCCGCGCTCAAATGTAGGATGGATAAAATATACATCGAACGTCTGTTCTACAATCACATCGATTTCATCATCCAGCCAGGATTCATCATGACGCGCAATCCATGCTGCATACTCACGGGCAGCCTCTAGAAAATTCCGCTGGGCTTCCTCACTATCTTTTCCATAAGCAAAACATCCCGGATGCTCAAGCGCCCAGGCAATACTACGATCGTCATTATTATTTTCAATTCCAAGACGGAAGATCATGGATGTTCTCCTGAATCAAGCAGGATAGACCGTGCGTCACTACATTGTAATTCCAAGCCGAGTGAGATTATTGAATTTCGTTCAAATACACAATCAAGTCGATGTCGCCCGGGGAGTGATCCATGTCTGTCAGGATTGTTGCTGCTTTCTGCCGACCCGATTCTTGCTCAATTCCACCATACTCTATACGATTGGATCATTTTGCCAATTTCGCCAGCCGGCGCGTCTCCCGAACAGCGGTCGTGATAAAAAACCAAAATAAGAGCAAACCAATTCCCGCTATAGCAATATCGTAGATGCTGACCGGTACTTGAAAAAACATGAGCTTCTGCACGCCGAAGAAATACATGGCCGTGTTGAGAAAAACTGCGACCACTCGACTTTCGGTCGGTCCCAGCCCACCATAGGAGATTTTGAATTCTCCCGCCACATACGTCCGCAGATACACAAGACCTGAGAGCAACACATAGGCAAGCACCATCAGTATAGCCACATTGAAGCTGACATAAGGACTGGCTCCCAAGCCTATACCGATCATGACCTGGCAGATCATATCCGTGCTGTGATCGACGAAGTAACCGTATAGTGGGCGCTCAATACGGCGATAGCGTGCCAACGTCCCATCCAGGCTGTCGCCGAACCAGTTGAATACGAATCCTAACGATGCCAGCCAGAGGAATGCCGGACTGATATTACTCCATCCGTAACTAACGGCAGTTAAGAATGCACCCAGAACTCCGATCATCGTACAGACATCGGGTGTGACCCAGGCAGGCATGTGAGCGGCAAGCCATTGCAGGGCTGGTCTCTCCAACGGACCTAAAATAATATTATTGATTCGCGTGTGCTGATTTATGGTTTTCATTCATCATTCTCCTGTCAACATCCCGGTTGTGCGTGGAGCACGTATCCTGATCAGGAGTCAAGTGTAGTGAGGCAAGGCTGTGGAGAATTGACTCCCATCCACTTGATTGAAAGTTGCTTTGTATATCTACATCCCTGGCGCTGCATCGGGCCAAACCGGCAAAGGGACATTCCATTGCTGCGGCGCTTGGCGGATAAATGCCTCTGCTTGTTTTAACACCCGTTCGGCGTTTCGCACCGTTTCCAGGCCAGGTTGCATTTCCATGAATTCAGAGCGCAGGACGTGATACTTACCATCTGTCTTTTGGATGGCCGCCATCACCACCGTAGGCACGCCGGCTTTGGAGGCAAGGTCGGCAAAGTGGATCGGTAGACAGGCGCGCCTTCCGAAGAACATTGGCTTTTGTCGTGGCTCCGGGATGGGGCGATCCATCCCGGTCACGAGCGTGCCGCCGTTTTGGAGATATTTAATGGCGCTTCGCAGTCCGCCGACCGATGCCGGGACGATGTTCATCCCGATCTCTTTACGCATCTCGTATTCCACACGCCGCCCGCCCTGTGGATTTGGAAGCGTCAACACCATGGATTTGAACCCCATCTCTTTGATGATGAACCGCAGGATAAAGTCGAAGTTGCTGAGATGCAGTCCGAGGACGATCAATCCGCGGTCTGCAAATTCAGGCCGCTGCACGATCTCACAGGCTTCCGGACTGAAGTGGATCATTTCACGCACCGTATCCGGTTGGTCTAAATAATGGTAGAGGGTATAAATGTCGCGAGCGTTATTTTGCAGTGTTTCCCGAACCGCAGCATCCAATTCGGCATTGGATAAACCCGCCCCACGGGCTATCCATTGATTGTTTCGTACTGCCTGGGTAAGCTGTGCCTCACGTCGTGTTGCCACCCCGCCTCCGATCCGGTCACATAGCGGGTATCCAATCTGAGGCGGAAGTGTCCGCGCCAAGACGGAAATGAAGCGTAGCACCAATGGACTGTTGAGCAACTGCTGAAGATCAATGGACATAAGGGAATAAACGAAGTGGATTAGGTTTCGTCATATCAGGAGATGTACTTACTCCGTCAGCATTTTTTCGTAGATCATAAACTCTCGCCAGAGTTCAGGAAGAATCCAGGCATACTTTTCGCGCAAGGAGCCATCCAGTTGCGAGATTGTCTGGTGCCAGCTCAGCGCCTTGACAATGGAGGCAACCGGGCGCGAAAGGTTGTAGGCGGCCAACAGGCGTTCTTTGCTGGCAAAGGCTTCCCAACGTTCAAGATAGCGATCCAGCAATTGGATCATTTCAGGAGTGGCAGGGGCATAATCGTCCAACTGGAGGGCAATCTCCATGCTGACAAAAAACGTGCGCAGCGACATGAATGGATGAGTCATATTAGCATCTCCCCAATCGAAGAAGGTCACACGTCCGTCTTTGATCAAAACATTGCCGTCGTGGAAATCGCCGTGGTTGAGTGAGGCGGGCAGGCCAAATGTATCCAGCTCGGCACAAATTCCCTTGAAGCGCTCCGTCAGGTTTTGCACTTGCTGATATTCCTTGGAAGCCAACCCCTTTTCCTGATCGATCATCGAGCTGGATGGATCGGCAAGCAATTGTGCATAAAGATCGGGTAATACGGACAATCGATAATCAGGAATCCCCAATGCTAGAATCTCAGGGACGTGTTGTGTGAGTTCGATCTGTAGATCTGCATAACGGGTAATGACAGGTTCCCAGGGTTTCACATCCTGTGTCGGGCGGATGAGGACGCGTAGCTGTTCGCCGCCGTCACGCAACAACATCCAGCCGCGTGCTGCATCCACGGCAATAAGCTCTGGCAGACAGTCAGGAAACCAAGCTGCCAATTTCTCGGTTAAGGCGATCTCATAGATCGTTTCGCCGGCCGTCGCTTTGAAGAATAGCATTCCTTTGTTGGTGGGAACGCGCATCACCGTCGACCAGGCATAGGCGTGTGGCTGCTCGATTTCACCGGTCAGAAGAAGGGAATTCATTTCTGTCTGGGAACGAATCCAGGCATGAGCTTGCCTCTGCCAATTGGGATCGTACCAGACAAGTTGTGCTTGATTTGCCATTTATTTTCCCAAAGAGTGTTTTCTCTATACCCAGTCGGTACTGCAATAAAAAGATTATAGCATTACTAAATTCCTACTTTATTCCTATATTTTTTTTCATTGACACCCTACCCTGCTCATGTTATCCTTGCGGTTGTAGGATACCAGTAGTTTGCTTTGGAAGTACCAGGTTGGCTCACGGATCTCCGTGAGTCGCTTTGTTTTACGCCGTTGATGGCGCTCCGATGCAACACCCAATGAGTACCCTCCATATTTTTTTATTTGCCATAAGGAGGCAAAAATGTCGGAACGTATCAACGGTACAGTCAAGTGGTTCAATGGAACAAAAGGCTACGGCTTCCTCGCTCGCGATGGCGGCGATGATGTCTTTGTCCACTTCTCTGCGATTCAGGGTGAAGGCTTCAAGAATCTGCAGGAAGGCCAGAAGGTTGAGTTCACCGTCGAACAAGGCCCCAAGGGTCTTCAGGCCAGCAACGTCGTCGTTGTCAAGTAATTTGACTGACTGATACAAAATCCCCGGGAGAATATCCCGGGGATTTTTTGTTAGATTTAGTTATAGATTTCTCGTAACTTATCCTGAATTTTGCAATTGTTGGCAGCAATGATCGTCCCCTCGGAACCGCTTCAATCTTCATCCTCAACCCACGCATTACATGTAGGTAGTAAGCCAGATCCTTGGTGGATTGGACAGCTAGATTGAAATTGTTGACGCGCCCTCTTGAATCAAAGCCGGCCCGATTGGCGATGATCGTCTCCGCCCGTCTCAGTGCAAAGCCATAACTGTTAAGTAGGTCATGCGCCCGTGCCAGACTAGCAGGATCTTTAAAATCGGCGGGGTATAGACGAACTTGCGTAGCCTGAAATATCTAGTTTGTTTCTGGGAAAATTCCGTCAAGGAGAATAAGTAAAAAGCGCACAGGTACCTGTGCGCCACAAATTTGGATGTCAATGTAAAGACCAGTATTTTTTACTAAGGCTAACCGTAGCGGCTCATGAATTTTTCCATCCGGTGCAGGGCTTCCTCGATTTTTTCGTAGGCGGTGGCATAGCACATGCGGACAAACCCATCCCCACCGGGACCAAAGGCATTGCCTGGCACCACCGCGACGTGTTCCTCAAGTAACAGCTTTTCGGCAAATGCCTCATCGTCCATGCCAGAGGCATGGATGTTGGGAAATGCATAGAACGCGCCGCGCGGCTCGAAGGTATGCAGCCCCAGTCGATTCAGCCCGGTGACTAAGAGCCTGCGGCGGCGATCATATTCCGCTACCATTTCCTCGACATACGAATTCCCATTTTGTAACGCTTCCAGCGCGGCGTCCTGAGCGGTCGTCGGGGCGGACATGATCGTGTACTGATGGATGCGCACGAGACCCTGAATGATGTCGGCCGGTCCACAGGCATAGCCGATGCGCCAGCCGGTCATGGCGTAATCCTTAGAAAAGCCGCCTAGCAGAACCGTGCGGTTCTTAATCCGTTCATCCAACGACGGGAAGCAAACATGTTCAAAGTCGTAAACTAAGCGATCATAGATCTCATCGGAGACAACCAGCAGGTCATGCTCTTCGGCAATCTTCGCAATTTCCAGCAGCACTTCGCGTGTCGCCACCGCGCCAGTCGGATTAGAGGGATATCCGATGAAGATGACTTTGGTGCGTGGCGTGATCGCCCGGCGGATATCGTCGGGATCAACCATAAAGTTATTTTCTTCATGCGCGACGACTTCGATAGGCGTTCCGTTCGCCATGATCACTTCGGCTTGATAGGAAACGAAACATGGGGTGGGGATGATGACCTCATCCCCAGGGTCCAGCAGGGCGGTAAAGGTGAGGTACAAGGCTTCCGAGACGCCCACGGTCGCGATGATTTCCGTCGTCGGATCATAATGGACGTTATATAAGCGTTTGAGATTATCAGAAATTGCCTGGCGCAGTTCCAGCTTTCCCCAGTTCGACGTGTAATGAGTCTCGCCATTTTGCAGGGAACGAATGCCTGCCTCGAGAATCGGCTTCGGCGTAGTGAAATCCGGTTCGCCGATGCCAAGCGAGATCACATCCTTCATTGTGGCGGCGATATCGAAAAATTTGCGGATGCCCGAGGGTTTTAGCCCTGCTACTCGCTTTGACAGACGTTGAACATTCGTCACTTCCTGCATTGCGCCTCCATTTTGTTTAGATCGGTTGTATCAACCATTCATCGGGAATTTCCCGGTAGGTTAGATCAAATGCCTGTCCATTCGTCGTCTTCACCCGAAATCCCTTTTCACCGGGTCCCCGCCAGCGCGAAACGATCTCGGCGATTTCATAGCGGACTCCCTCCCAGGTCAGCGAAAGCGGACGCTCTGCGTATTCGCTATCGGAGCGGCACTCCACTGTGTTCATACCTCATTCAGTTCCCCAACAGCAACAAGACTGTTATCGCCTACATTTAATTGGATGACATGCCTGTCGCCTCCTCCGTGGACCGTGGCGTGCCGGCCGATCAACGAGCGACTCAACGCCGCCGACTGGATCTCACACCCCGCCTCGATGATACTGTCCTGGATCTTGCTGCCGCTGATCTTACAATCTGCGCCAATGGACGCGTAAGGTCCAATCACCGAATTGGAAATCTTGGCGCTGGGGTGAATAAAGGATGGCGCAATAATTTCCACACCGTCGGTTGTTTCATTCGCGGTCTTATTGGCTTTACCTTGGTCGAGCAATAATTTATTGGTGTCCAAGGTCGCCTCGATGGTGCCGGTATCGAGCCAGGTCGCAATCTCGTTTATGCGAACCTTCGCACCGTGCTCGATCATCACCGAGATGGTATCGGTCAAAAAATATTCCCCTTTGAGCATAATTTTTCGTTCCATCTGTTCTTCGATCGCCGCGAGCAGTTGTTCGCCGCTTTTGAAATAATAGCAGCCTACGACAACCAGATTGTTATCCATGCTTTGGGGCTTTTCGATAAAGCGCGTCACCCATCCGTCCGGGTTGAGTTCTGCCACACCGAAGCGCCGCGGGTCAGCAACGGGCATCACCCAGGCAATGGCATCCGCCGTTTCGTTTGCCAGGAATGAAAAGTCCGTCTCCATCAGCGTATCTGAAAAGCAGACGATCATTGGTCCGTGCAGATATTCGCGCGCCAGCCATAAGGCGTGCGATTGGCCCTTCATTTCCTTCTGTACCACATAATGTGCCTTAAGGTCCGGGTAGGTCTCCTGGATAAATTGCGGCACCTGCAACTCGCCCAAATAAGGACCAACAATAAAGACATACTCCGTATGTTCCGGGTCGGGGAGAGTTTGGAACATATCGAGCAGGTGTTCGAGCGAAGTCTTGCCTGCCACACTGACGAGCGGCTTAGGCTTGCTGTGAGTATGCGGGCGCATGCGAGTGCCCCAGCCCGCCATGGGAATAACGACCGTGAGAGATTTGTTCATACGTCAATTTTACCGCGTGAGAGGGGGAGTACAGATGAGCTGTAACGTGTTATTAAAAACGAATCCGTTCTCTCCATGCGACGCCTCTGGTACTCGGACAACCTAAAATTGTATGGCAATTTATTCGATCGGCTACCTATGCGCCCTCCAACTTAATCCTGTTGGAGTACTAGGCATGCCCCAAAACGGGATGGGGCTCATAGGTTTCCTCCAGCCTTTTTACTTCCTCATCGGAAAGCTTGATATCGAGGGCAGCAATCGCCTGATCGAGATGTTCCATCTTGGTCGCACCGATGATCGGGCTGTGAATGTACGGCTTGTTCAGCAGCCATGCCAAGGCGATCTGTGAACCGGTCACACCTTGCTCTTGAGCAACTTCGGCAACGCGGTCGGCAACAACAAAATCCTCGTCACGGAAATAGAGGCTGTTGCTAAAGGGGTCACTGTTGGCTCGAACAGTTTCCCCGCCTCCGCCGCGCTTGCGGTTGCCGGCAAAGAAACCACGCGCCATTGGGCTCCAGGGAATGAGACCGATCCCTTCATTTATACACAGAGGAATCATCTCACGCTCCTCTTCACGGTAGGCAAGATTATAGTGATTTTGCATTGACACGAATTTTGCCCAACCATGTTTTTCCGAGGTATGTAGCGCTTCGGCAAATTGCCAGGCGTACATGGACGATGCGCCAATGTAACGCGCCTTCCCAGCACGGACGATGTCATTCAATGCTTCGAGAGTCTCCTCAATAGGAACTTCATAATCCCAGCGGTGGATTTGGTACAAGTCCACATAATCCATTTGTAATCGCTGCAGGGACTTGTCGATGGAATCGAGAATGTGCTTGCGTGAGAGCCCGCGGTCGTTGATATCATCACTCATTTGGCCGTTGACTTTTGTCGCAACGATGACATTTTCGCGTTTGACACCCAGATCTCTCAAGATTTTGCCCGTGACTCGTTCACTCTCTCCAAGGGAGTAAACATCCGCGGTGTCGAAGAAGTTGATGCCTGCCTCCAAAGCGCGCTGGATAAATGGTTTGGCTTCGTGTTCTTCGAGCACCCATTCGCGCCATTGTTTGGAACCATAGCTCATCATGCCGAGACACAGGCGCGAGACTTTCATTCCGGTCTTGCCAAGATTGACGTATTGCATATTTCCTCCATTATTTACTTGCATAAGCCGCCGGGGACGGCGGCTTGAGCGCTTTAAAGGATCTTCAAATTCGCCAGACTCGCTGCCAGTCTTTTAATTCCTACTGACTCAAAAACCACGTCTACGATTTCGTCTTCATCTTGGATGCGGCTATTCAGGACGATGCCGTCGCCCCACACCTGGTGATGGACATGAGTCCCGGCTCGGTATTTCGATTGGACCGCCGGAGCAGATTGTGGCCTAGCAGGGAGCGACCATTGTGTATCCGGAACGCGTCCGCGGATGGAACGTCCCGTTCGCGTTTTACCCACCAATAAATCCGCAGGGATGTCATCCAAAAAGCGCGAGGGATACGTTTCCTCTGCCGCGCCACGTCCGCCGCGTTGGATGGCGCGAATCAAATAAAGCTTATCTTTGGCACGCGTAATACCCACATAAAAAAGACGGCGCTCCTCTTCCATCGATTCGGGCTGGTCGAAGGAGCGGCTGTGAGGGAGAATCCCATCATCGAGACCGACAAGAAAAACTACTCCAAATTCGAGTCCTTTGGCAGCATGCAGAGTCAACAGCGTTGGTACATTCCCTTCTTTGATAGTGTCCTGATCGGAAACCAAGGCAACGTTCTCCAGGAATTCATCGAGCGACCGTGTCGCATATTCCTCGGCGAGACGCTTGAGCTCGATTACATTCTCCCAGCGATCCACACCTTCCTCGGATTGATCGTCAATATATTCTTTGAAGTTCAAATCCTTTAGCACGCGGTCAAACAGTTCAGCAGTATTGAGCGAAAGCGCGGCCGTGTGCCAGTTGGCGAGCAGTCCACCAAAATCCGCCAGGGAGATCGCAGAACGTCCGCTAAATGCCGGCCAGTATTTTGACTCGCTGCCACGTGCCAGATCCATCAGTACAAAACCGGGCTGGGTATTGTGCTGGCGTGCTATTAAATGAAGGGTTGTTAACGTCTTGTCTCCGATCCCGCGCGGAGGAACGTTGATAATACGGTCTAGACTAGCTTCATCAGCAGGGTTATGTACCAGGCGGAGAAATGAAATTACATCCTTGACTTCACGACGTCCATAGAACCGTTGGGCACCTACTAAACGATACGGAAGCCGGGCCTGCAAAAAAGCCTCTTCAAGCAAACGGGACATGGCATTGGTGCGATACATGACCGCGCACTCGCCTGGCTCAAATTGACGGGACGCCACGAGCTGCGCAATCGCATCCACCACAAAGGCTGCTTCCGCATAATCATCCGGCGCTTCGTAGAAAAATATCTTTTCTCCGGCGCCACGATCGGTGAAGAGTTGTTTACGCTTACGGTTCTGGGCGCGATCGATCACACCCATCGCCGCGTCGAGAATCGTCTGGCGCGAGCGATAATTTTGTTCGAGCAGAATGGTCTGCGCGTCTGGAAAATCTTGATTGAAACGTTGGACATTGCGCCAGTCTGCACCGCGCCAGGCATAGATCGATTGATCAGGATCCCCAACACAAAAAATATTCCTGTGAAAAGAAGCAAGCTGTTTGACCAGCGCGTACTGCGCCAGGTTCGTATCTTGGAATTCATCCACCAGCACATGGCGAAAACGCTGTGCATATTTATCGCGTACAGACGGATTGTCTTCCAGCAAACGGGCGGTGTAAAGCAGAATGTCATCAAAATCCACGGCGTTGCTGGCAATCAATCGCTTTTGATACTCCACATATACACGCTTCACGATCTCGTCACGATAGGTCTGCGTTGGAAAGTCATCTGCGCTGATCAATTCATTCTTAGCGCGTGAAATCGCGCCGAGCACGCTCGCCGGGCGATAGAGTTTTTCGTTGATGTTCATTTCACGGATCACGCTTTTTACGATCCGTTCCTGGTCATCTGTATCAAAAATAACGAAGTTCGATTCGATGGGTAGAAATTCTGCTTCCCGGCGCAGGAGGCGCGCGCAGATGGAGTGGAACGTGCCAAGCATGATCCCCTCGATCGCTTGGTCCGGCAGGATGCGCTTGACGCGCTCAGACATTTCCTTGGCGGCTTTATTGGTAAACGTGACCGCAAGAATCTGCCACGGACGGACGCCTTCCACGGCGATCAGATAGGCGATGCGTTGCGTCAACACCCGCGTCTTACCGGACCCGGGTCCGGCTACCACTAAAACAGGTCCGTTCCCCGCGGTGACCGCGTTTTTTTGTTGAGGATTAAGTTTATCTAGAAATTCCATAGAGAAAATAAAGGCGGGTCATTTCGACCCGCCCGAGACCGTTGGGCTGATTTACAGTTCGGATGTGCAGTTGGGGCACCGTGTTGCTTTTAGAGGAATCATGGTGAAGCAACGCGGGCATTCTTTGGTTGTCGGAGCCGCCGGAGCAGGCGCGGGTCCTTTCAGACGATTAATCGCGCGCACAATCAGAAAGACCACAAATGCAATAATCAAAAAGTTAATAACAGCCTGTATAAACGCGCCATATTTAATGACAGCATCGCCGACCTGGAATGCCAGTGCGCTGAAATCGATCCCGCCAAGCACCAGGCCGATCAGAGGCATCAAAATATCGTTTACCAGCGAGGTGACAATTGCACCAAAGGCAACGCCGATGATCACGGCAACTGCCAGATCTATCACATTGCCGCGCATAACAAATTCTTTGAATTCTTTTAGCATGACAACCTCCCGATGCAGAATTTACTTACAAAGTTATTCTACCGTTTGCATATGAGGCTGTCAACAAAGTGTTGTAACGAACAAATTTTTATCAATGGCTCACAAAAATCATGAAAATCCATCCTTCCCCGGAGTTATATAAAACAGTTCTCCAGAACTGTTTTTTGGGATTCGAGCGCCCTACGATTGCCCTACGAACGTATTACTGTTGACGCTCTTAGGGAATTAGGTATAATTCCGTTTGCTTGGCACTATAGAACCATCTGTTCTAATTCTCCACTTAGTAAAGGAATATGCGGATGCCCGACTTCATTCTTGATGTACAAGGGCTTGAAACGACGTTTAAGACTCCAGATGGGGTTGTTCACGCGGTCAATGGTGTTTCGTTTGGATTAGCGGAAGG
>DATHUN010000497.1:0-5220 GCA_035462205.1 Anaerolineales bacterium | reverse complement strand
GTCACAACTCGAAATCAAGAACTTACATGTGAACATTGAAGATAAGGAAATTTTGAAGGGGGTAGATTTGACTGTCGAGCAGGGCAAGGTCCACGCGATTATGGGACCAAACGGTACGGGGAAGTCTACGCTGGCGTATACATTGATGGGACACCCGTCCTACACCGTTACCGAAGGCGAGGTCATTTTTAAGGGACAAAATGTTCTCGAGCTGGAGCCGGATGAGCGCTCCCGGCTGGGTTTATTTTTAGCGTTCCAATATCCTGTATCGATTCCAGGCGTGACTGTGGCGAACTTCCTGCGCACGGCAATCAATGCCCGCCGCCGGGCGGTCAACCCTGAGGACAAGGGCATGCCGATCCCTGAGTTTCGCAAGCTGCTCAAGGATAAAATGGCGATGCTCAAGATGGATCAGACCTTCGCTGGTCGCTATCTTAACGAAGGCTTTTCTGGCGGCGAAAAGAAGCGCGCAGAAATCCTGCAGATGGCAACTCTCAGCCCCGAGATCGCTATCCTGGATGAAACCGACTCGGGCCTCGATATCGACGCGCTGCGGATCGTAGCCGATGGTGTCAACGCTCTAATGAGCAAGGAGCTAGGAGCGCTTGTCATCACACACTATCAGCGTTTATTGAATTATATCAAGCCTGATTACGTTCACGTCATGCTCGGCGGTCGCATCGTCGAATCCGGCGGACCTGACTTAGCGCTGCATCTTGAGGAAAAAGGCTACGAGTGGATTCGTGAGAAGTATGAGGAAGTAGCGACTGAGAACTAGAGACTCGTCTCTGGAATTGGAGTTTATGATGAGTGACGATACTAAAATCTTAGAAGATATCGGCGAGTACAAGTACGGTTTCCATGACAGGGACGATAATTACACGTTCAAATCGCAAAAAGGTTTGAGTCGTGAAGTCGTAGAAAATATCTCGCGTATGAAGGGCGAGCCGCAATGGATGCTGGAATTCCGTCTGAAGGCGCTCGAGCATTTCCAGAAGCGACCCATGCCGAACTGGGGACCCTCGCTTAAGGATCTAAATTTTGATGAGATTTACTTCTACGTTAAGCCCACTGAAAAAAGCGAGAAGTCATGGGACGATGTTCCCGATGACATTAAGCGTACTTTTGACAAGCTTGGCGTGCCCGAAGCCGAACGAAAGTTTTTGGCGGGCTTGGGGGCGCAGTACGAATCAGAGATGGTGTACCACTCGATCCAGGAACATCTGGAAAAGCAGGGTGTGATCTTTATGTCCATCGAAGACGGCTTGAAGAACCACCCGGAAATGTTCCGCGAATATTTCGGAACGGTCATCCCGATCGAAGACAACAAATTCGCCGCGCTCAATAGCGCGGTGTGGTCTGGTGGCTCGTTTGTCTATGTACCGAAGAACGTCAAAGTAGATATGCCTTTGCAGGCCTATTTCCGTTTGAACACTGCCAATCTCGGACAATTCGAACGCACACTTATTATTGTCGATGAAGGCGCGTCTGTCCATTATGTGGAAGGTTGTACGGCGCCGCAATACACGACAGACTCGTTCCATTCGGGTGTGATTGAAATTATCGTCAAAAAAGGCGCGCGCTCCCGTTACTCGACGATTCAAAACTGGTCAACGAACGTTTACAACCTCGTCACACAACGCGCCAAAGTGTTCGAGAATGCTTCCCACGAATGGGTGGACGCGAATATTGGCTCGAAGGTCACCATGAAATATCCTTCGTGCTATCTGATGGAGCCAGGCGCACGCGGCGAAATGCTCTCGATGGCATTTGCCGGTCCAGGACAAACGCAGGATGCCGGCGGAAAGATGTATCACTTTGCACCGAACACCACCAGCAAAGTTACGTCCAAGTCGATTAGCAAGGGCGGTGGACGCGCTTCCTTCCGCGGTTTACTCAAGGTTTATAAAGGTTCGAAGGGTGTCAAGTCCAATACGGTATGCGATGCACTCCTGCTCGACCCCAAGTCGCGCTCGGATACCTATCCCTACATTGAGATTGATGAAGACGATGTCACCATTGGTCATGAGGCTTCAGTCAGCAAAGTGGGCGAGGAGCAGCTCTTTTACCTGATGTCGCGCGGCCTTAGCGAAGAGGAAGCTACGACGATGGTCGTTTCTGGTTTTATCGAACCGCTCGTCAAGGAACTTCCGATGGAATATGCCGTCGAAATGAATCGCTTGATCGCATTGCAGATGGAAGGATCGATTGGCTAGTATGCAGGAAAAACCGAAATTTGTTGTTTCCAAGACTCGACGGGTTGATGCAACCACAAGGGACTTCAGCTTTACGGAAGCGGATGTTCGTAAAGTAAACGAACCAATCGATTCGTATCGGGCCTTGGCCTGGAACGCGTTTAAACGGCATGCCCTCCCCGATACCACTCAGGAAGCCTGGCGCCGCACGGATATCCATAACCTTCCCGCAGATCGATTCAAGCTGTGGTTAGAGGATCCAGGTGATCTTCCGGCCGTACGTGAAGATCTATTGAAGCCGTTGATTGCTAATCAGCACGGCGGACAGATCATTCTGACGCCAGGCAAGGTAAAAATTGATCTTGACGAAAAGCTGGCGCAGAAAGGCGTGATCTTTACAGACCTCAAAACCGCCGAGCAAAAGCATCCTGATTTGCTTGCCAGAATGATTGGCAAAACGGTCAACGTGGAGGAAGGAAAATTTTCTGCATTAGCAGGCGCCTTTGCACAAAATGGTGTTGTACTCTATGTGCCAAAAGGCGTTGTCGTAGATGAGCCATTGCATTCCGTGCTTTGGGGTCCTGGCACCGATTTGGCGCATGTTTCGCACATCCTTGTCCTTGTCGAGGAAGGCGCCTCAGTGACCTATGTCCACGAGGCGGCCTCGCCCGAATTAAAGGGAGCAAATTCGATGCATGCAGGCATCGTCGAGATCCAGGTAATGCCGAATGCTTCGATGAAGTTCGTTGAACTGCAATCGTGGGGACGTCATGTCTGGAATTTCTCGCATGAGCGCGCCCGCGTCGAACGCGGTGGCAACCTCGATTGGATCTTCGGCGCGATCGGTTCGCGTCTTACGAAGAACTTCAGTGAACTTGATCTTGCCGGGGAAGGGGCAACGGGACGTATGTCCGGGTTCTACTTTACCGATGGAAACCAACACCTTGATCATGACACGCAACAAAATCATCTCGCGCCGCATACAACCAGTGACTTATTGTTCAAAGGTGCATTGAAAGGCAAGAGCCGTTCGGTGTGGCAGGGCATGATCTATGTGGCGCCTGGCGCGCAAAAAACAGATGGCTATCAGGCGAACCGAAATTTGGTGTTGAGCGAAGGTGCTCGCGCCGATTCGATTCCTGGTTTGGAAATTTTAGCGGACGATGTGCGCTGCACGCATGGCGCGACCGTTGGCAAGCTCGAGCAGGAGCCGCTCTTTTATTTGAAGTCGCGCGGTATCCCACAGGCAGAGGCAGAAAAGATCGTCGTCGAGGGATTCTTCGATCCTATTTTCCAGCGCATTCCGTTTGAAGGTGTACGAGAACGTTTCCAGCAATATATTGCTGATAAGATGGCATGACTTTTGCCAAAAGACTAACGAAAGAAATGAGAAAAATACATGACTGCAAAAGCAAAAGCAAAGAAAACTGTTGTTGAGGCAAAGGCACGCACCAAACCTGTCATTAAGGAAAAGCCGCGTGTCGCAGAAAACGTTCGGGTAGTGAATAAGATTTCGCCACCGCGAGCGAACGGCGATGAGCGCCGATCGAAAGGCCTGCGCCTGCCTCAGTATGCATATATGAAAGCGCCAGGAATTGCTCATGATTTTCAAGTGGGCGATACAGTGGAAGTTTATTGCGATCACGAAAAGAACAAGGAACGCGTTCGCGGTTGGATTCGCGGCATCGTCGTGCAGGTGGATAACAAGATGGTCGCTGTCCAATTCCGCTCCAATGTCTTCCTGACCGATGGCTGGATGGTCCCCGACCGGATCCTCTGGTATCCCTTGAACTCGGAGCATATCCGCCCGGTGGCGAAGAAATCCGGTAAACGTGAAAAGGCAATTCCTGATTTTTAGTCGATACGTATACAGGTAACCTATTTGCCTGTGTACCTGCCTATCTGCTCATGCCTCTAAACATCAACGAAATTCGAAAAGATTTTCCAATACTCCGGCGAGAGACCGCTTCCGGTGTTCCGCTGGTGTATTTGGATTCCACCGCGACTTCGCAGAAACCGCTTGCTGTTCTCGAGGCGATGGATAATTATTACCGTCGCTCGAATGCAAATATTCACCGCGGCGTCCATACACTTGCCGAAGAAGCGACCAGCCTGTATGAGCAGGCACGGGTTAAAATTGCCAGCTTCATCAATGCCCATTCCGCTCATGAGATTATTTACACGCGCAATACCACCGAGTCGATCAACCTCGTTGCCTACACCTGGGCGCGTTCGAATTTGAAGCAGGGCGACCTCGTTCTCCTCACCGAGATGGAACATCACTCCAATCTCGTTCCCTGGCATATGCTGCAAGCAGAGCGTGGCATCGAGCTGGAATTCATTCCTGTTACGGAAACTGGTCTGTTGGATCTGGATGTCTACCGAGCTCTCCTTGTGCGCGGACCGAAGCTGGTCTCGTTTACACACATGTCTAACGTCCTTGGCACGATCAACCCCGCTGCGGAAATGATCCGCATGGCGCACGAGGCGGGTGCGATCACGATGGTGGACGGAGCCCAATCCGCTCCGCATTTGAAAGTCGATGTACAAGCCCTCAATGCCGATTTCCTGGCGTTCTCGGCCCATAAGATGTGCGGACCGACGGGCATCGGTGCGCTCTATGGAAAAACTGATTTGCTTGAGTCTATGCCGCCGTTCCTGGGCGGTGGGGATATGATCAAGGAAGTCAAGCTGCGCTCGTTCAGACCGAATACTCTACCGCACAAATTTGAGGCGGGCACACCTGCGATTGCCGAAGCAGTAGGTTTTGGTGCCGCTGTGGACTACTTGTCCTCGCTTGGTATGGACGCGGTAGCCGCGCACGAACATGAGATCACGGAATACGCCCTCGAACGGTTGGAAGAAGTGCCTGGCGTGAAGTTATTTGGACCCGGCGCTGACAAGAAAGGCGGGGTGGCGGCGTTTACCCTCGACGGCGTGCATCCTCATGACGTGGCACAGATCCTCGATAGAGATGGGATCGCCGTTCGTGCCGGTCATCACTGCGCCCAGCCTTTACATGAAA
>DATHUN010000496.1:0-8514 GCA_035462205.1 Anaerolineales bacterium | reverse complement strand
CCAAATTGATGATTGGCATCCTCCCAGTCGCTATAGTACAGGGGGATAAAGCGGGCAGTCCACGAATCGAAGCCGGCGGCCTTTGCTTCCGCGTCTGCATTCTCGTTGTACTTGGGGAGCAAATCCTTCAGGAAATGCTTGGGTGCCCACTCATGGGTGTAGGTAGTGGCGAGAAGCGTAGTAAATGCGGGCGCCGGTGCAGCAAACTTGAATTTCACCGTGACGGGATCGACCGCCTCGACCTGCATAGGCTCACCACCATAGATCCAGTAGCTGGGTACATCCGGGTAAAGGTCCTTATTCAGAACGATGTCATTCCACCAGAAGTCCACATCTTCGCTGGTGAACGGCTGGCCGTCTGACCATTTATGGCCCTTACGCAACGTGACCGTGAGCTCGGTATAGTCGCTGTTCCATTCGAAGGCCTTAGCCATGTTTGGAACAATGGTTTGCAAATCATCTGCGAATCGCAGCAAGTTTACATGGCGCACACTCAGCCATTCGGAGTTGCCGGCTTCGGGGCCGATCGATGCACCGCTGAGGCGGCCGCCATATTTGCCAATCGTATCGTAGGGCACGACGACCAACGGCTCTTCGGGCAGTCGATCTTCGAGCGCCGGCAGATCGCCTTCGGGCAAGAATTTGTATTGCACAAGCCGTTCATCATACTTGTCACGGCCGGTAAGAGCTAATTTGCAGTTTGCAGCGGCCTCGAACTCTGACAATTCATACTGTTCAGGAAATGCACCAGCCGCTACACCTTGCATATCTGCCACCGTGATCGCCGGACAGCTTCCAGGTCCAGCAGGTTCGGTAGCAGCTACAGGCTCTGTCGCAACCGGAGCTTGAGTCGCCTCGGTAGCAACTGGCGCTTGTGTGGCTGTCGCGACAGCAGGAGCACACGCTGAGACAACGATAGCTAGAAGTGTGCATAACACTACCAGCGAATAGAATCTTTTTTGAGACATCTTCTCCTCCAGAGGATTAATAGGGAATGCCGATCGGATTTGTGCGTCAGTCTTCTATGCGGCGAACCTCCCTTCTTTGATTTGATGTGCTGAAATTCCGATCGGCCTGGAGTCCCACTCTTCCAATCTGATAGCCAACCGGCGTACCTCTAGAACTCGCCCCTCAAGTGCAAAACCCCTGTCCCATGATGTTCTGGGGAAGAAATGTGTCATGTTGCGTCTCTATTTTCGCTATGGAGAGCCAAAATGGTTAAAAGCGTTGACAGTCATGTCTATATTTGCTATAGTAGTCATTATGACAACTGACATCATAATCATCATATTAGCATCACCTGAGACAAATGTCAACAACGAAATCGAATTTCGCATCATGAAATGAGAGTGGAATGCTAAAATCAGCCAAATCCGAGCGGAAAACTTTAACGGAAATCGCCGAACAGGAATTGCGTGAGGCCATTCTGGGCGGCACCTTTCGACCTGGGAGCCAGCTCCCCACCGAGGCGGAATTGTGTGAGATGCTTGGCGTTTCTCGGACGGTGGTCCGAGAAGCATTGCGAGTTCTGGAAGACGATGGATTAGTTGCCCGCCGCCACGGTGTTGGTACGTTCGTCAGAAATCAACCCATTCTCAAAAACCTCAACTTTAACTTTGGCATTACAGAAATGATTGAATCGGCTGGACTCAAATCTGGGACCAGCCATCTTGCGCTTCTCAAAGAAAGAGCGGATAAAGTAAAAGCGGAACAGCTGCATGTCGAGCTGGGAACGCCGCTGATGACAGTAGAACGGGTGCGCACGGCGGATGGCCGCCCGGTTGTTTACTCGTTGGATACACTGAGTGAGTCTCTGGTTCAGCGCGCTGGATTTGATCCCCAGCTTCTGTTGAGCGAGTCCATTTACAGCCTGCTGCAAACGTCCATGGGACAAGTCATTGAATACGGCATTGCCCGCCTGGTGCCCGTCACGGCGCCTCGTGCGGTGGTCGAGAAACTGGAATTGCCCACCAATGCACTCGCTCTCAATATCCTACAGACAGATTACTCGGCGAGCGATGAACCTTTGGTGTATTCGTCAGAGTACCATCTCCCCGATGCCTTTGACTTTGTTGTCTGGCGGCGCGGTCCCACCCGCCTGCGCAGCACCTCGAACGACGGCAGCGCATGAACCCGATCACGTTTAGTACACTTGCTTGTCCCAAATGGCAGGTTGAGACAGTCATCGTAAAAGCGGTTGAATTTGGCTATGACGGTATCGAATGGCGCGGAGGTCCGCAGGGCCACCTTCAACCGGACATGCCTGCCGCAGTGAAAGCCTTGATACGACGACGATGCGCCGATGCCGGGTTGATCTCGCTTGCTGTCACGGCGTACACAGGTTTCGTCTCCCCATCTGCCGAAGAGCGCCAGGCGAATGTCGACGAACTGCGGCGCTACGCCGACCTGGCTGCTGAAGTAGGCGCGGCTTATGTGCGGACATTTCTGGGAGAGCTTCCCAAAGGAATACAACTCGATTCTTCCATTTACGAGCACATCTTTGATTCTTTGAACCTGGCAGCGGAGTACGCCGCCTCGGCTGGGGTAGCGATCGCGATTGAGCCGCATGACGATTTCGTGCGCTCATCCACGATTGTTCCGATCCTCAGTCGAACTCAACATCCGGCGCTGCGTGTCATCTGGGATATAGGCAACGCGTTTGCCGCGGGTGAAGATCCCGCCGAAGGGATGGCGCTGCTGAAAGACCGGCTTGCCTACGTGCAGGTCAAGGATGGCACGCGATATGGCTACCAGTGGCAGCTCTGCTCTGTAGGGCAAGGGAATGTGCCGTTGGATCAAGCCTTCGAGTTGTTATTTGCCCACAAATACCAAGGCGCTTTCAGCGTGGAATGGGAATATGCCTGGCATCCCGAGCTGGATCCGCCGGAGACCGCCCTACCTGCTGCGCTGCAAAGCGTTAAGAAATTGCTGGCTGTCGCCCAAACGGAGTCGGCATGACGGTCGGCCGGGAATATCCACCGGAGGGGCGTGAGTATTTGGATCCGTTGACCGGCCGAAGAGTCTGGCAACTCACGAACTCGCCGGCAGAGGATTATCACCTCTACTTTTACAACCCATCCATCACCCCGGATGGCAAATACTTGATCTTCATTTCAGAACGCACAGGTGTAAGCAATTTATTCCGCCTGGATCTAAGGAGCGGACAAATTGTGCAATTGACCGACGCGCGACCCGTCCGCGCCGAGTATTGGCCGTTCACGGAGCCAGTCAAAGGTGTCGGTGCGTGTTTGCCCGCGATTGGGAACTTTGGTCAGGAAGTGTTCTATTTTGAAGGAAACGATTTGTTTGCAGTTCAAATTGAAAATTTGCAACAACGAGAACTTTTGAGCCTTCCGCCTCATCGTCGCCCATCCATGCTGCAGGCAAATGCAAGTGGCGAAGTGTTGGTCTTCGCCACCTGGGATGAGGCCTTATTTCTGGAACGTTCACAGCGTGCCTATGCTGGAGAAAAATTCCCAGACGAAAAGTTCTTCCAAGAAACTACCAGCACGATACTCCGTGTGCATGCAATAACAGGACAAGCGCTGGAACTGTTATGCAAGGAAAATTTCTGGATCAATCACGTACATCTTAACCCACAGAATTCGGATCTCATTTTGTTTTGCCATGAATACAGCAGCTTGCCGGATCGAATGTGGCTGCTCGATGTCGGCAGCGGACAATTCGCTCCCCTTCCAGGACAAGGTGCAGAGGAATGGTACGAGCACGAATTTTGGAGCGCGGATGGCCAGCGCATCTGCTTCCATGGCGGATCACTACGTGACAACACGCAGGGCTTTTGTGGCTGGTGTTCGCCGGATGGGGCTAGATATAGCAAAGCATATCACTCCACCTCCGGACGAGCCTATGCCCATTACAACCTACATCCGGATGGAACAACAATGGTCAGTGATGGTGAGGCGCGCCCGGGCTGTATTTCCAAGGTGCATTTGCGCGCTGGGAAGCAGGTGTTTGAAATCCTTTGCCGGCATGATTCCTACACATTTGGCGATGATCAACGCTGCCATCCGCATCCATCCTTCACGCCGGATGGGCGGCAGGTCATCTTCACTTCAAATCGAACCGGCAGCAGCAACGTCTATCTCACAGATTGGAATTGAGCGATGAAATTTGGATTTATTACCACTGAAGGCGGCGCGTACTTCCAGGAAGCGCTCGAAGAGGCAATTTACGGTGAGGAGCTTGGCTTCGATTCTGTTTGGCTCGAGGAGCATCATGGCATTCGCAACCATTATTGGCCCTCGCCACTGGTGGCGCTTGCCGGCATTGCCACGCGAACTACACGTGTTTTACTGGGCACGGATATCGTGGTCCTGCCTTTTTATCATCCTGTGCGTGCCGCCGAAGATATGGCAATGCTCGATGTGATCTCCGGCGGGCGGGCAATCTTTGGTGCTGCGATCGGGTATCGCCCACCCGAATTCGAGCTATACGACGTCAGTCTTGACGACCGAGGCGCGCGCTATGTCGAAATGCTCAAGATCATGCGTCTCCTCTGGACAGAGGATCGGGTGGAATATGACGGACGGTTCTTCAACATTAAAGGCTGCATTGAGCCAAGACCTGCAAATCCCATTCCAATTTGGCTGGGCGGTTGGGGGGAACTTTCATTGAAGCGAGCAGCAGCCTTGGGCGACGCCTGGGTTCCCGGACCCACGGCAAACTTGGAAAAATTATTGGACGCCCAAAAACAATATCATGCCTTCTTGAAGGCTGCCGGAAAAAATCCCGCAATGATCACCACGCCCCTGACCCGTGAACTGGTCATCGCAGAAACGCGCGAACGTGCCTGGGAGCTTGCCGAGAAGTATGTCATGGTCAATTATCGTGACGAATATGGCGGTGGTTGGAAGCATCCACTGATCGGCTCGCAGGATCAAACACCCGTCGCCCTCGCTTCGCTGAGCCGCGATCGTTTTATAGTTGGGAATCCGGACGATTGCATTGCCCAGATTAAACGCTTCGTGGAAACGTTTGGCGTTGACCATCTCATCTGTCGTTTGTACTTTGCTGGAATGCCGCACGATCACATCATGTCGGAACTTAAGCTCTTGGCGAACGAAGTATTCCCTGCATGCCGGTGAACCGCGATGGATCATAATTTTCCGGACTTTGATTTTGAGCGATCCCCATATACGGGTTGGACCCGCGACCACTGGGAATACATCCTGTCGCGAATGACGTATGGGTATGCAAAAATCGCCGAGCAATCTGGATCGCCGGCGCGCGTTCTCTATCCCGATGACCGGCGCGGACTGCCGGATTCGGTTGACGCTATTGAATCCTTTGCACGCATTGCCTCTGCCTGGGGCGCATGGCTGCGGAATCCTGCCAATCCTGCCATACTCCAATTCGGTGGTCATGAATTAAACCTGGAAAGCTTATTACGACAGGCACTGTTGGATGGCACAAATCCATCCAATCCTCATACCTACTGGGGTGATATTGGTCACCTGGATCAACGCATTGTAGAAAGCGCCGATATCGCTGTCGCCCTGTGGATGAGTCGCGAGCGCGTCTTTAACAGGATGACGACTGACGAACAGGCACAGATTGTTGCCTGGCTTGCACAGGTGGATGGCAAAGGAACCTACACCGACAATTGGATTTTGTTTACAGCCATGGCGCAAGCCGTGCGTCATCATCTCGGATATCCCTCACCCGTGGAGGATATCGATAATCGTCTGATGCAAATCGGCGAATTCTATCGCGGCGACGGCTGGTATGTGGACGGCCCCAGCGATGAATTCGAGCTTTATAACGCCTGGATGTTTGGCTGGCACTATTTTCTGTGGACGTGGATTGACGGCGATCGGCGGCCGGATCATCGACAACTGGTGTTGGACCGAGGCCGATCGTTCCTCGATGGGTTCCTGCATTTCTTTGGTGCGAATGGCTCGTATCCAGCATGGGGGCGTTCGATCGTCTATCGCTTCGCGGCGCTGGCGCCGTTTGCCGTGGGACATTTTCTAAAAATTGCGCCCGAAGATCCGGGTTTGCTGCGCCGCGTTTCCAGTGGATGCATCCGTTATTTTTATGATCGCGGCTTATTTGATCCGGATGGGCATTTTGTGAGACAGGGCTATCACGGCGATTTCCCGCCTGCAGGCGAAGCTTACATCTCGCCCGGGTCACCCTACTGGTGCTGTCACGGCCTCTTTGCGCTGACGTTTGACCGCGAGGACCCATTTTGGACGGCAACCGAAAGCCCCCTCCCCGTCGAGCGAGAAAACTTCGAGTTAGTCCTACCGGCACCTGGCTTTCTGCTCTCCGGCCGGCGTGACACCGGTCAGGTCTTGTTACTCAACAGCCGTAGTGGCCAGGAGCACGATGCTCCGCGCCACAACTACACAGCCAAGTACGGCAAGCTGGCTTACAGCACCCATTTGCCGTTTAACGTGCTGCCTGTCCGTGGCTCATATGCGCCGGATGCAATCATCTCCCTGACAAGGGATGGGCAAACATTCGGGCATCGCTTGCACACGCGCACGGGTGACGTAGCGCCGGGTTTTATGTGGTCAAAATTTGAGGAAGAGCTGCACGATGAGTTGCAGCCGCTCTGGGTCGGGATCCTCTTATGGAAAGATATACAGATTCGATTGACCGTCATTCGTCCCACATTTTCTGTGACAGCATTTGAAGCGCCCGGCGCCCTGGGCTGCGAAATACCAAAAAATGTTGTGCGTCGCTCCGATTCATCGGCTGGATGGGAATATGTACAAGCAGAAGGCTGCGCCATTGCTATTCAGCGGCTGGTTGGGTATGACACGCAGCGAGTCAGCGCGCCATTCCTGGATCAATCGAACATCAATCTTGCTTACAACTATTCTGAGCAGCCAGTCGTTTACGAATCGCAGGCCAGTGCCGCGGCGCGTTGTCTGGCAGCGGCATCTCTCGTCCGTCCCGGAGGATTCGATCCGGTTCATGAATTCAGCGGCATTCAGGTGGAGCTTGAATCTCCGGAGCTCTTCCGGGTCACTTTACCGGATGGCCGCACCGCCATCGTGGCTCCTGGTGAAACAACACCAAAGCGAATCACAATCCAAGGAATTGAACTGGAAGGAACAAGGATGCGCTATGTGCAGATGACAAAGAATCTGGATGAAGCTAGCGGGCTGGGCGTCACACGCATTGCCGGGATAGCCGAGTTTAGCAGTCCTGGAACCTTCCGCCTAAGACGCGAATCCGATGGCGCCATCCGCGTAATAACCAATGTGGGAATTTCCTTCTCGGAGCAATGGCTGCGCGGACAGGTTCGCGGCGTTGAAGCTCTGGATTTGAACAAGCAATGGGATGATGTGACGTCGGCTTGCCAAAACGGCTGTATCCCGCTGCAACTTGTGCAGGAATGGTCTGACCGCAACCAGCGAACCTTAGTGGAGTTTCGGATAAATCCATGAATCCTCCTCTTGATCTGACAGTGATGATGTACCACTATGTCCGCGATAAGGGGGATGATGCAGAAGCCGGTTCGGGGATTCCAGGAATGCCCGTCCAGGCATTCGAGAGGCAGCTGGACGACCTAGCCCGACAGCACACCTTCGTGACTTGGCCCGATGTATGCATGGCAGTACGTGAGAGCAAGCCATTACCAAATTCCGCCTGTCTGCTGACCTTCGACGACGGGGTTTGCGATCACTACCTGCACGCTTTCCAAATCTTGCGCGAGAGAAATCTTTCCGGACTCTTTTTCATCCTGGATCGGTCCGAAGGGAATGGACTGATTCTTGCGCACAAAATCCACTTTCTGTTGGCAAAGCTGGGCGTACCCGGATTGCGGCAGGCGATCTGGGACCAATTGGGTCCTGAACGACGAACACCGTTTATCCAAGCCGAAAATCGATATCGACTCCGATACAAAGCTACCTCTGTGGACAGCCAGGTCAATGTATTAAAGGCTGTGCTTCAACGAGAATTTTCTGCCGAGGTGAATGCGCTGCTCAGCGATTTGTTCGAGAGATATGTAGGCTCAGAGCGTGAGACCGCACGAAGTTATTATCTCAACCCCGAACAGATTCATGAAATGCGCACGGGTGGGATGCACTTTGGAGGACATAGTCGCAACCATCCCTGGTTCGATTGGATCGATAGCGAAACGCGTACTTCCGAGATTCAAGCCTCAGCCGAATGGCTGCAGCAATTTGAATCAGGTCCATGGGCGTTTGCGTATCCATATGGTGGTCTGTCAGCAGACTCGCCTGCATTGCTAAAGAAGCATGGATTCGTCGCTGCGTTCACCACGAAGGAGCAGCTTCAACACTCCGATCCCTATTACATAGGAAGGCTGGATGGCGAAGAATACGCCCAAAATGGGGATAAGCATGCCTGAAATTAAACCTGTCCGCTTTGGTGTTGTTGGCTGCGGGAGTGCTTCCGTTCCGGTTTGTGAGGCGATCACCACATCGCCGTTCGCAGAACTTACTGCCGTCTATGACGTGAATCACACTCTGGCAGAGGAACTCAGCCAGCGATTTTATGTCTCAGCGACGGAAA
>DATHUN010000495.1:0-8933 GCA_035462205.1 Anaerolineales bacterium | reverse complement strand
CCTTCGCGATATGTAGTCCGAGCACTCGATCGATGCTTTGCGCTTTGGCTGTGACAACGATGACCGGGATGTGCTTCGTTTTGTCGTCCGCTTTCATTTGCTGGTATACTTCCCAACCGTCCATATCGGGCATCATCAGGTCCAGTAGCACGAGATCAGGCATTTCTTGGCGGATCATTTTCAACCCTTCCACCCCACCGGACGCTCCCTTCACATCAAAACCTCGACGCCCCAAAATGAGCCGGATCAAGTCAATCATTTCAGGCTCATCCTCGACACACAGAATGCACTTCATGTTAGCGTCCATACTGTTCTTGTCGAAGTTTACCATTAAAGTTGTCTCATGCAGATAATCTCCTGGAATATCAATGGCTTTCGCGCCGCGCTTACGAAGAAGTCGCTGGACTGGGTCTGGAAACGAAAGCCAGATGTGTTGTGCCTGCAGGAGACCAAAGTTCACCCCAAGCAATTAAAGGAAGAGCAGCTCAATTTTCCCGGTTATGAGGTGATTTGGAACCCGGCCGAAAAACTGGGGTATAGCGGTGTAGCGACCTTTTTGCGGACTCCAGCCGTCGAGGTGCAACTTGGTATGGACATGCTCCGCTTCGACCTGGAGGGAAGGGTCATCTCCACGCTGCATCCGGATTTCCGTTTATTCAACATTTACTTCCCGAACGGCCAGCGCGGCAAAGAACGCCTGGACTATAAGCTGGATTTCTACGCTCATCTACTCTCCTTATGTGATCGCATCCACGCCAATGACGGCAACATCATCATTACCGGCGACTTCAACACTGCTCACACGCCTCTGGATTTGAGAAATGCAAAATCCAATCAGCGAACTTCTGGATTTCTGCCGGAGGAGCGCGCCTGGGTGCAAAATTTTCTCGATCACGGCTTTGTGGACGCCTATCGTGCCCTGTACCCGGACCGAGTTCAATACACCTGGTGGAACCCGTTTGGCTCGGCGCGCGAGCGCAACGTTGGCTGGCGGATCGACTACTATCTTATTTCCGAAACTCTCATGCCTCGCGTAAAAGACGTGATTATCCACGATTCTGTATACGGGTCCGATCACTGCCCGGTGGAACTAATTATCGAGTAAGAGGTGGGTGCTGGCCCGCATCCATACTCTAGAAAAGATTGTGCAGGTTTTTGGGAACAAATCGCCTCGGGGGAGCGATTTTATAGGGGTGGCAGGCTCATAACCGCCGTATTAGAAATACGTATAAATTTTTCAGATGCACTATTCCTGAGTAGTCCATGTTGGTATAATCTCCTCGGAATTATCTATTGGAGGCACAGTGAATCCTAGAAACCAATCATTTGTGGTGACGTTTTTGTTGATCGTCGCCGCGGTTGCCATGATTGTCATGGCATTCCAGAGGGAATCGGGCTCCTCTCAATCCCTGACGATCAATGAAGTTGCACGAGACATCAAGGCAGGCAAGGTCGCGCGCGTCGTGATTGAAGACGGCGATAATCTGCGGGTCATTTATCGGAATGGGGATGAGAATGGCGTTCAATCCTACAAAGAAACCAATTCCACCATGGTGGAACAAGTACTTGCCCTGGGCGTTACTCCGGAACAACTTTCCCCCGACAGCGTGATGATCGAAGTCAAGCCACCCTCACAGTGGGCGGGCATTGTCAGTGGCGCGCTCTACATTCTTCCCGTTCTATTCATGGCGGGCGTTTTGTGGTTTATCTTCCGCCAGGCGCAGGGCTCGAACAATGCGGCGATGTCGTTCGGCAAATCCCGCGCCCGTATGTTCAGCGGCGAGCACCCGACCGTGACGTTCCAAGATGTTGCGGGTGTGGAAGAATCCAAGCAGGAGCTTGCCGAAGTAGTCGAGTTCTTAAAGGAACCGCAGAAGTTCATTCAGTTGGGTGCACGGATTCCGAAGGGCGTACTCCTGGTGGGTCCTCCGGGAACCGGCAAGACCCTCCTGGCGAAAGCCGTCTCGGGCGAAGCGGGTGTACCCTTCTTCTCCATTTCTGGTTCTGAATTCGTGGAAATGTTCGTCGGTGTCGGTGCAAGCCGTGTTCGTGACCTGTTCGATCAGGCCAAGCGCCATTCGCCGTGTATCGTCTTTGTGGATGAAATCGACGCGGTCGGACGTCAGCGCGGCGCCGGTTTGGGCGGCTCGCACGATGAGCGCGAGCAGACTCTCAACCAGATGCTGGTCGAAATGGATGGCTTCGATACTGACACAAATATCATTATTATTGCCGCCACCAACCGCCCTGACATTCTGGACCCAGCGTTGTTGCGCCCCGGTCGTTTTGACCGCCGCGTCACGCTCGACCGCCCGGATATGAAGGGACGCGAGGCGATCCTGAAGGTTCACGTCAAGGGCAAGCCACTGGAACCCAGTGTTGATCTGGCTTCTCTGGCGCGCGGCACACCTGGCTTTGTCGGCGCTGACCTCGAGAACCTTGTTAATGAAGGTGCGATCCTGGCTGCTCGACGCAATAAGAAATCCATCGGACAGCAGGATCTGGAAGAAGTGATTGAGCGCGTCGTTATGGGACCGGAACGCAAGTCCCGGTTGATCTCCGATGAAGAGAAGCGTATCATTGCCTACCATGAAGCCGGTCATGCAGTCGTAATGAACGCTATCCCAGAAGCGGATCCCGTTCAGAAGATCACGATCGTCGGGCGTGGACAGGCGGGTGGCCTCACCTGGTATCGCCCGGAGGACGACCGCATCCTGACCTCTCGCAAGAAGATGGTTGCTTCTCTCGCTGGACTACTCGGCGGACGCGTTGCCGAGGAACTCGTCTTTGACGACATTACCTCCGGCGCCTCCAGTGACATCGAGCGCGTCACGCAAATGGCGCGTATGATGGTCACCCGCATGGGTATGTCCAATGAGATGGGCTTGATGACCTACGGACAAAAAGAAGAATTGATCTTCCTCGGTCGCGAGATCTCTGAACAGCGGGATTACTCCGAAGCGGTCGCGGAACGGATTGATGCTGAAGTTCGAAGACTGGTCGACGACGCCTACAAACTGACCAAGAAATTGCTCACCCTGTATCGCGACCGTTTGGATGCGGTAGCCCAGAAACTTCTCGAGGTGGAAACACTCACCCGCGAGGAATTCGAAGCAATCTTCCCGCCACCCTATCCCAAGAAGAGCGGCACGCCGCAAGTCATTAGTATGGAAGGTATTGTTCCAGCTGCCTAACCGAATAATCGAAGAGCCATCCTTTTGAGGATGGCTCTTTTTGTTTTCACGCTTCCAAACCTATTGTGGGACAGCTTCCTTGTGCTGCCGTACCAACTCCCGCCGCAAAATTTTCCCCACGGTTGTCTTTGGCAATTCAGTCCGGAACTCATAATGAGTTGGGACTTTGTATGGCGCCAGATGCTGCTTGCAATATGCCTTGAGCTCTTCCACTGTTAAAGTTTCTCCTGGCTTGACAACAATCCATGCCTTGACCGTCTCGCCGCGGTTCGGGTCGGGGATGCCGCCTACACCGACCTCCAGCACCTTTGGGTGCGAAGCGATTGCTTCTTCCACCTCACGCGGCCACACCTGGAAACCACCGGGTTTGATGAGCTCCTTCTTGCGGTCCACAATGTAGAAGTATCCATCCTCATCCATGCGGGCAATATCGCCCGTGAACAACCAAGTCTCGCCATCCTTCAATTGACGCAATGTATTGGCCGTCTCCGTGGGCATATTGTGATAACCCTTCATCACTTGCGGACCGTGAATGGCAATCTCGCCAATCTCACCCTGCGGCAGCTCTGTCTCCCCGTCATCCAGGCTGATGATTTTCACATCCACATCGGGCAGAGGCAGCCCAATGGAACCGGTCTTGTTCAAGCCGAGCAAGGGATTGCAGTGCGTGGCCGTCGGCGCTTCCGAAAGACCATAGCCTTCAAATACTTTGCCACCCGTCAATTTCTCAAACTGTTCCTTAGTCTCACGCATGAGCGGCGCCGAACCAGAAATACAGGCTTTGATGGAGGAGAGATCGTACTTTCCAGCCTTCACATCGGGATGGTTATTGATCCCGTTGTACAATAGCGGCACACCGGGAAAAATGGTCGCTTTGTATTTGCTAATGTTTTCGAGCACATCTTTCAAATCGCGCGCGTTTGGTACCAATACCATACTGGAGCCACCCGCGACTGCGACACTCAACCCCGCCACCATACCGTAAACATGGAAAAGTGGAATTCCCATCAAGTAAACCTCTTGTCCATCCACGGAGTTGACGAACCAGGCGCGCATCTGCAGCGTATTTGCCACAACATTTTTGTGCATGGCAACGGCGCCCTTGGGCACGCCAGTTGTTCCACCGGAATATTGGAATAATGCAGTGTCTTCCGGTTGGATATCGACCTTGGGCTTGGGCGCATTCTCGTGCTTCTTGAGCAGGTCCTTCATCCACAGATCGCGCTGGTCCAAGCCATCGATGTGGTGGCCCTCTTTTTTCTCCTTCAACAATGTGAATAAAAGACTCGTGAAGGAGGGCAGCGCCTCCTTAATGTTGGAGACAATGATTCTCTTGAGCTTGGACCGCTCCCGCACAGCTTTCAGGGTGGTATAGAAGCGCGTCAGTGTGAATATGAGCTCGATGTTGGCGTCGTTGACGGGCGTGATGACTTCGTCAGGCGGGTAGGTGGGATTGACCGCGACTACTACCCCTCCCGCTTTGAGAATTCCATAATAAGCGATCACGAACTGCGGAACGTTTGGCATGAAGATTCCCACCCGGTCACCCTTCTTAATGCCCATCTCCACCAAAGCAGCCGCCATGTGATTCGTCAGCGCGTTCATTTCCTTGTACGAAATGACCGCACCCTTGAAGATCGTACAGGCGCGGTCAGGATATTTCTTCGCCGCCTCCTCTAGAAAATAGAACAACGGCATTTTGGGGTATTCGATTGTGCTTGGGACCCCTTTGTCGTAATGAGCAAGCCATGGACGATCGTTCATGATGCCTCCTCCTGTCTAGTTATCATCAGTATATTCAATGGAGAATCAAAAGTCAACCAACCGTCGGTTGGTTTTTGTTTCACTATGAATGATTGGAGCGTTGTCTACGGCGCTGTCCATATGAGCCTCTAGCGCGTCAATCACTGGCTGCTTAACTTGAAGATGTGAAAAAGCCTTTTGTTATAATCTTAAATATGACCGATTGGAGCACAGTAGGATATGCATTGCTCCCTCATCCGAATCAACCTCTGGTTCTAGCCCAAAGTGGGCCAACCGCAATTGACCTGCCAAACTTCGCAAAAAATGATCGGGTGTGGCCGTGGGATACGTATCTGTTGAAACCTATTTTGGAGGAAAAGGTTGGCTCGCCAATCAATATCCTGCGCTACATCGCGCGCCATGCGGATCAAGAATCCAGACGGATGTATAGCATCCATTTGGTTGAACCTCGCAACGACGCCTTGCCGTCCGATGCCACCTGGCAACCTGTCGAGGCAATTTTGGAGCATACGGCGATGCCTGCAATGCTACAGGAGGGACTTAAGCAATGGCAGATCGAGCAAAAATCCGGTGTGATTCCGGAACGACGCGCCCCTTGGGCACTACCGGATTGGCATGCACAAGTTGAGAATTGGATCGCCGATCAAGTATCCAGCCTTGGGCGCGGTCGAGTCCGGGATATTCAGCCTGTCAAAAGTTGGAGCATCTCCTGTGTTCTAAAGGTTTTTACCGACGACGGTCTGCTCTATTTCAAAATGGCACGCGATCTGCCACTTTTTGCGAATGAAGGCCCAGTGTTGACATGCCTGGCGGGACTTTATCCCGGCCGCGTGCCGTTACCGATTGCCTTTCAGCCTGAACAGGGTTGGATGCTTTTGGATGATTTTGGCACTGTCCCTGATGATGACTTCCCCCTGAGGGAGCAGGCCCGGCTGATGCAGGATTTTGCTCGTCTGCAGATCGATTCCTCTCAAGAGCTCGGCGTACTGCTCGCTGTGGGTTGTAAGGACCGCCGTTTGGACGCGCTGCTTTCACAAATCGAGCCCTTGCTCGATGATGAACTTATCCTTGGTTCGCTAACCCCTGAGGAACGCGACAGACTTCAACAGGCCGCGCCGCGGTTGCGGGAGTTATTGATCGAACTAACTTCTTTATCCATTCCGTATGCACTCCTGCATGGTGATCTTCACGCTGGCAACGTCATTCCGCGCGAAGGCACATTTCTATATTTCGATTGGACCGATGCCGCCGTCAGCCATCCCCTTTTCGATATGATTCACATTTTTAGAGAGGAAGAGGAAGCGCAAAAAAACACGTTGCAAGAAGCTTATCTCGGTGCCTGGGAAGCTCACTATTCGGCAGCGGACGTCCGCCGTGCCTGGGAGCTAGCCGGTGTGCTGTACGGTCTCTATCACGCAGTGAGCTATCAATATATTGCGCATGGCATTGAAGAACTTGTTTTATCGGAGCTAAATTTTGCCTATTACTTTCTGCGCAAGTTGCTGGCTGGACTACAACAATTGGATCCAGGATAAAGATTTAGATCGAAGCGCGAACATACGCATCGATTTTTTCCACCACTCCTCGCTCGACCCTGAACCAGGCAATATTGGGATCCAAATCTTTGAACCAGTTAGCCTGCCTGCGGACGAACACCCGCGTGGCGCGCCGGATCTCCGCCTTGGCTTGCTCCTCAGTTAACTCGCCGTTGATTAGCTGTATGCACTCCCGATATCCAATCGCGGACATCGCCGGTAAGGAAGGGGAGTAGCCCCTTGCCAGTAAACCTCGAACCTCATCGACAAATCCGTTTGCAAACATTGCCTCAATACGCTCATCGACGCGCTCATATAATTCGGCCCTCGGACGTGTCAATCCAACGGTGACCAGGTGATAGGGTGATGCTCCTTGCCCGCGCTGCTCGGAGAATTTACGTCCTGTCGTCAACACCACCTCAAGGGCGCGGATCGTTCGTCGATAATTGCGCGCATCAATCTTGGCAGCGGCTTCCGGATCCAGACGTTTGAGTTTGTCGTATAGCCAATAAATACCTTCTTCTTCCTGTTGCTTTTCGAGTTCATTTCTCAATTGTTCATTCGGTTCCACTTTGGGGGGAGTCCATCCCTGCGTCACCGCCCGAACATATTGCCCCGTACCTCCGACGAGGAACGGTAATTTGTTTCGTGTATGAATATCAGCGATTACTTCGCCGGCTTTCTGCTGGTAAACTGCCAAGCTTAGGATTTCATCTGGATCAGCAATATCAATTAAATGATGAGGCACGCGCTGCATCTCTTCCTGGGTTGGCTTGGCAGTACCAATATCCATGCCTCTGTAAAACAGACGCGAATCGGCTGAGACAATTTCGCCGTTCAATCGTTCGGCGAGCTGGATCGCTAGCTCTGTCTTGCCGACGGCGGTTGGTCCCACAAGAAGGATAAGAGGAAATTTGGTCATCCGCAGTTAGGTGATTGCATTATCAAAATGCGTGATCTTCGGTTCCAGTCCCTGTTTGCCTTCGACGGCAATCACGTCGATCTGCCAGTGATCGATGGCATTCTCCGCCGCGTAATGTTCGGCGCAGGCGAGCATGTGACCGCGCTTTCGCGCGGTGACGTTTTGTTCCGGGAAAAAGCTTTTACTTGCTGTGAGGGTCTTAACTTCAATAAAGATCGTAATATCACCCTGTTTGGCAATGATATCAATTTCTCCATAGGGAGTCCGGGCATTACGGGCAATGATCTCATAACCGCGCTGACGTAAATAGGCTGCGGCGGTTTCTTCGCCCCAGTGCCCAATGGTCTGGTTGTGCTTCATTTCAGGAATTCTTCTAAGACGGCCATCAAACGTTCGTCGAAGGTTCGCTTGATCGGTTTGGTGTTCTGGCACAGACGCATGTAATGTCCCAGCATGATGCGGGTGGTGCGCTCAATGTCGTATTGTGCAGAAGCCTCGCGGGCGGCGCGTCCCATTTGCTGGCGCAAGGCAGTGTCCATACTCAGGTAGGTCATTTTGGCTGTAAAGGCCGCCAGATCGTCGCTCGCAAGCAGACCTGTTTCCCGGTCCGATATAGAATCGCCGACTCCGGGTGAGTCAATGCCGAGGACAGGGAGTCCAGTTGCCATACCTTCAATCACCGAGAGCGGATGGACTTCCGTCACCGAGGATGTCACAAACGCGTCACACATCGCCAGGTAGGAGGGGAGGCGGTCGTAGGGAATCATGCCCATGAAGTGAACACGATTGGAGATGCCGAGTTGGGCAGGGAGCTGCATGAGCTCTTCTTCAAATTGCTTTTGACCCGCACCGATGATCAACAATTGGACATTAGAGAATACCTGGGCGACACCCGCAAATGCCTGCATGAGAAACTCGAGGTTTTTTTCAGGGGCAAGCCGGCCGGCGTAGACAAGCAATACATCGTCGGTAGTAAATCCAAAGTCGGCGCGGGCAAGCGGCTGTGCCTCATGGAAGCGGTGCAAGTCCACACCGTTGGGCACGACTTCGATGTGACCTTCGACACCATATTGCCGTAAAACATTCTTCATGCCATGCGATGGAGAGATGACAAGATCCATGGCATCACAGAATGCCGGCATGTAAGCCTGCAGCATACTCTGGCTGACCTCCTTCGGCATGTATGGCAGACGCGCCTGTGCATACAGGTCATAGCGCGTGTGGTTGGTGAAGATGACCGGGATCGGAACGTGCCGGCAATAGTTCAATGCCAGCCGTCCGCTCAGGAACGGGTGGTGGACATGAACAACATCCATAGTCTGGAGCAGCTTCTTGTTCTGTCGCTTGTAGCGCAGAGAGAGGTAAAAGCCGGTGTCGGCTAGGGGCACTCCAGGATTACGGAGAACGCGGGCTTCGTCGTCGTGATAATCCAGGTCGCCAAACGTAAACACGTAGACCTCGTGCCCTTCACGTTCCAGGGCACGCTTGTTCAAATCGATATAATTTGTAATGCCGCTG
>DATHUN010000494.1:0-8702 GCA_035462205.1 Anaerolineales bacterium | reverse complement strand
AAACCGGCCACGGTTGCCGGGCATTCCCTTGGCGAATTGTCTGCACTGACCGCCTCCGGCGCCTTATCGTTCGCCGATGGATTGAAGCTAGTCCGCACACGCGGGGAATTGATGAAGCGCGCCGGGGAGCTTAATCCTGGCGGGATGGCTGCTATTCTCAACCTTGATATCCCTGCCTTGGATAAAGTCTGTGCGGAGGCAAGTACGGCAAGTGAAGTGGTGCAGGTTGCGAATGATAACTGTCCGGGACAGGTCGTGATCTCGGGCCACAAACCTGCGCTGGAGCGCGCCATGGAAGGCGCAAAGGCCGCCGGTGCAAAGCGTACCCTGCCTTTGCAGGTCAGCATTGCCGCGCATTCCCCCTTAATGGATTCGATTCAAGCCGATTGGAATGCGGCCGTCGATGCATGCGCTTTGGAAACACCAGTGATTCCCGTCGTTGGCAACGTCCATGCAAAGCCCCTGCTCACAGCTGATGAATTGCGAGCTGATATTAAAGCACAGATGCAGTCACGCGTCCGGTGGACCGAGTCGGTGCAGTTGATGCTTGCAAACGGAATCCGGACTTACGTGGAGGTGGGGAGCGGGGAGGTGCTGCTGGGATTGATCAAGCGCATCGAAGCATCCACAGAGCGAGTCCCCTTAGGAACGCCGCAGAATTTCTCTGCCCTTGCCGAATAAACTGGCTGGCGTCTCGACTAGATGTCACAAAACGTTCGGTTACCGATGAGACAAGCGGTATACTTTGAGCATGGTTGATATAGAGGAGCGTGTCCGACGCGCGATCGAAGAGATCGCTGGCAATGAGGCCTTGCTGGAAATGTTGGAAACAGAGGCTGCCGACGAAATGCTGGAATGGGGAAAGACATGGGCAATCTCCATTGTGAATCAAACGGAGGGAATGGATGAGGCCGAAGCCGAGCAGATCGCGCCGCCGCGCTTGAAAGCAGTACGACAAACCATGCGGTCCGTCGGTAACTGGGCGGTCGGAAAGTACGCAGATCCAGAAAGCCGCGTGCAATTACGCGACAACCTACTAAAATATTTTCGTGTGATCTTTGGGGAAGAAGCAGACCTTCCTAATGCTGATGAATTGGATGCATTAATCCATGAGGTGGATGATCCTCAAAATAATCCGCAGCAGTTGATCCTGAAAATGAAAACTCTGCTCAACGAACTCAACACAGGAGATTCCCATCATGTCTCGAAGGCGTAAATCATCAAGAACAAACTCAACCGCCACAATTGCCTCGCTGGTCATCCTGATCGTGCTCGGTATCATTTATACGTTGACGGGCAAGAACCCCTCGGATGTATTTACGCCCGATGATCAAACGACCGTTATTCCGGTCCTGACGGTCACATCTCCTGCGCCGGAACTTGCCACGGCGGGCAATGCTCCCACTGCAGTGAATGCCAGCGGCACTTGGTGGGAAGTTTACTTTACCGACCCGATCCATACAAATGACCCGAATAACTGGCAGAGCTCGATCGAAGGGCGCTTAATCGAAAAGATCAACGGCGCCCAAAAAAGCATTCACATCGTCTCCTTTGAATTTGATCTGACTCCCGTTGCGCAGGCATTGATCGCTGCCAGGCAACGCGGCGTGGACGTCCGCTGGGTGACCGACGACGAAAATGGACTCGCTGCGGATGAAGATCCCGACCGCGGCCAATTTGCGATGTTGAAGAATGCCGGGATCGAAGTACGCGCGGATTCTCGTACGGCACTCATGCACAATAAATTTTGGATCTTCGATGGGGAAACTGCCTGGACTGGCTCCACGAATATTACGGTCAGCGGGATTTTTCAACAGAACAACAATGCGATCGTGATCCATTCTCCCGAAGTTGCGGCGATTTATGAGCGCGAATTCCAGGAGATGTGGGACGGCCAGTTCGGGCCAAAATCGCCATCCACGGCAGACCAGCAATCTGTGACGCTGAATGGCACCCCCATCCAGATTTATTTCTCCCCGGAAGATAAGGTCATGGATCGAATCATCCCGATCGTGTCGAGCGCCCAATCCAATATCCGCTTCATGGCTTTCAGTTTTACAGACTATCCGCTTGCCAAGGCAATCATCGACCGTGCCGCCGCTGGCGTGGACGCCGCTGGTGTATATGAAAAGGTCGGAAGCGAGACGGAAGGCTCCGAGATGAAAACATTTTTCTGTGCGCGTGTTCCAGTGCGCCAGGACGGTAATCCGAGGTTCCTGCACGATAAGATCATCATTCTGGATAATCATATTGTCATCAGCGGTTCTTTTAACTTTTCCAGTAATGCCACCGACAATAATGATGAAAACGTGATCATCATCGATAACCCTGATATTGCGAGTCTATACATGCAGGAATTTGCCCGGTTATGGAGTATCGCCACCAATCTGGACCCGGCGAAAGTCCCCTGCTCTTAAAGCAACCTCTGACCTGTGAGCAAATCCTTGAATTCTTATCCTTGGTTTTGCTTGCCGGGTGGCGATGAATCCCCGTGTAGTATAATTCTTCACATGATAGCTTCGACTGACAATTTGATTGTCAGCACCGCCTCGAGCGGGTAAGCAGGTGTATCTGGTCAGAGAAAGTATCTGACCAGATTTTTGTTTCTATGGAAAATAAGACAGGGGCGACCTGGGCCGCAGAACAAACGCGTTTCGAACATCGAGATAGATCGTCCCTATCTACTTCTTAAAGCAAGAGTTTGTACAAGGAGAATCAATGAAGCTCAGCAAGCTGGCTAGTGAGATCGCCGAATCGCCGACCTTTGCTCTCAATGAGGAAGCTCGCCTACTCCGCGAACGCGGCGAAGCAGTGATCAATTTGGGCATTGGCGAGCCCAAGAACAAGACGCCGATTGCCGCGGTCCTGGCGTCTGCTGCCAAGTTGACCAGCGGCGAGATCAAATATACCCCGCCGGATGGATTGCCCTCAATGAAGAAGGCGGTGATCCGGTACACGGAGGAGAATTACGACCGCCTTGTCGCACCCGAAAACGTCCTCATCACAAACGGAGCGAAGCAGTCGCTCTTTAATATCTTTTATTCTGTTTTGAATCCGCAGGATGAAGTGATTGTCATTGCCCCCTACTGGGTCTCATATACCGAGATGATCAAAATGTGCCTGGGCATCCCCGTGGTGGTCACGCCCGAAGACGGGACGTTCACGCCGCGCTTCGAGGATATCGAGCGTGCGGTGACTTCGTCTACGCGGGCGATCATTGTCAACAGCCCGAATAATCCATCAGGGGCAATCTATCCACCGGAGCTGATCGAAAAGATTGTGGGTCTGTGCGAGAAAACGGGCATCTTTATGATTTGCGACGACATCTATCACAAGCTGACGTTTGATCATCATCGAGCGGTACCAGCCTATCAATTTACAAAGAAGGATATCGAGAACTCTCATGTCATGGTCGTCAATGGCGTTGCTAAATTATATGGTATGACTGGCTTCCGCATCGGCTGGGTGGTGGCACCGCGTGATCTGACCCGGGTCATGGCCAATGTGCTGGCGCAGACAACCTCGTGCGTGTCGCCTCTTACGCAGTCCGCAGCTGAGGGAGCGCTCAACGGTTTGCAATCCGTGGTAGAGGCATTGCGTCTGCAAATCCAAAACAACCGCGACGTCGTGATGCAAGAAATGAAAACTTTCAACGGTGTACGCTTGATCCCGCCGCAAGGGACCTTTTATGCCTTGCCCGATATTCGTGCGTACAGTAACAACTCGGTGGAAGCCTCGAAGTTCCTGTTGAAGAAGGCAATGGTCGTGACTATTCCGGGCAAAGAGTTCGGCATGGAAGGTCATATTCGCATTTCCTTTGCCGGAAGCGTCAAAGATGTGACGGAAGGGATTGCCCGTATCAAATGGGCGCTCGACCCCACCTCGCCAAATGAGATTTATATCGGTGATAAAAAGATGATCCGCGATTGGATGTAGGCTACCACATGAACAACTTACTGAACATCAAAACTCCTGCCGAAAGCATTGCCCAGGCGCGCAAGGCAGACTATAACCTCTCTATTCATGGTATATCCAATTTACGCCTGGCATATTGGAATTTAACGACAGAAGCTTTATACGAGGAGGCTATATTCCGCAATGAAGGCGCGACGGTAGCAGGCGGTCCGTTTGTGGCGTTCACCGGCAAACATACGGCTCGCTCTGCCAACGATAAATTTGTCGTGCGCCATGCGGATTCGGAAAACAATATCTGGTGGGGCGGGTATAACCGTCCGTTCGACGGCGAAAAATTCGAAGGGCTGTATGGCCGCATGCTGGGATTCCTGCAGGGACGCGATGTCTTCGTCCAGGATGTGTACGGCGGCGCGGATAAAAATTATCGTCTACCGGTTCGCATTGTGACCGAGCTTGCCTGGCACAGTCACTTCGTTCGTAACATGTTCTTACTTCCGCAGTCTCTGGAAGAATACAAACGCTTTGTGCCGGAGTTTACGATCATTGCCATGCCTTCCTTCAAAGCGATACCTGCCATCGATGGCACGGCAAGTGAAACATTTATTTGTCTCTCGTTTGAAAAGAAACTTGCGATCATTGGAAATACCGCCTATGCCGGCGAGATCAAAAAATCGGTGTTCACAATTTTGAATTATCTGCTGCCGCTCGAGGGTGTGTTGTCCATGCATTGTTCTGCAAACGTTCATCCGCAGGACCTTAACGATGTGGCGCTCTTTTTCGGCTTAAGCGGTACCGGCAAAACAACGCTCTCTGCGGATCCTACACGTCGCCTGATTGGAGACGATGAACACGGCTGGAATGATGACGGTGTCTTCAACTTCGAAGGCGGATGTTATGCCAAAGTCATCGGACTCTCCGAGTCGGCGGAGCCGGAGATTTACGCGACCACGAAGAGGTTTGGCACGATTCTCGAAAATGTTCCATATGACCCGATTACCCGCTTGATCGATCTGGGAGACGACTCGATCACCGAAAATACGCGCGCTTCCTATCCCCTGGATTTCATTGCCAACGCCGTTCCGGAGAAGAAAGCCGGACACCCGAAGAATATTATCCTGCTGACCTGTGATGCGAGCGGCGTGATGCCGCCGATCGCGCGTCTTTCTCCCAACCAGGCGCTGTACCAATTCATCAGCGGGTACACGTCGAAGATTGCAGGGACCGAGGTCGGCTTGGGGAAGGAACCGGAGATCACATTTTCCGCCTGCTTTGGCGCACCGTTCATGGTCCACCGTCCCTACAAATATGCTGAACTACTTAAGCGTAAGATGGAGCGTTATGGCGCCCAGTGCTGGCTGGTGAATACCGGCTGGGTCGGCGGGCCGTACGGCGTTGGCAAGCGAATTTCGATTCGGCACACGCGTGCGTTATTGAACGCTGCACTGTCTGGCAAACTCGATCACATGACATATAAGCAGGACCCAATCTTTGGCTTTGAAGTTCCCGAGCATTGCCCGGATGTTCCGGACGAAGTGTTGAACCCCTCTTCGACCTGGGCTGACAAGAAGGAATATGACCGGCGCTATAAAGACCTTGCGATGCGTTTCAAACAAAATTTTGGTAAGTTCGACCACAGCACACCTATGGAAATATTAGAAGCAGGACCAAGAGTCTGAATCTAGTTTGGTAACGTTACTGTTTCAACAGATGAATAAAATCCCAGTGGAGGCAGGCATGAATCGCCTGCCTTTTTCGTTGGAGTAACTAGAACATCTATCGAAAGTCAAGGTGATTGTAAAAAATCAAAGAGAGCGCTTCTTTTTATCTAAGAATCCCGACAGTAATTAATAACAACTTATGTAAAATTTGTATTGTGAATGGGCACCTAGATTAGGTTTCCAAGGCGTTAGAGCTCGCCAGCTATACCAACCAGCTCAAGAATTTTTATAATAGAGGAATGTGAATGAAAGAAGTTTATATACATACACTTCACTATCGTTTCTCTGGCCGCGGCCACTGGAAATCTAGAATTATGTTCCCTATATCGCATGGCCCGTTCCGCGATGAAGACGCCGCTCGAGAATGGATTCGTCAAAGCGGAATTACCTCTGCAACCAAGCTAATGGGTCATCCTGCCACGGAAAACGTCGCGATTCCTCAAAAGAATCCACCATTACTGAGGAATGGTGAATTTCAGGCAGCAGATCTGCCAAGTCAACAAAACGCCATGGGCTAAATCGCTATGAATCCGACTTTGAATGCCAGCCGCCAGGCTGGCATCGGCGTTTAAGAGACCGGATCGGGTACAATGCGGCAAAAGGAACATGCAGCTTATGTTGGAAAATAACAATCTATACAAAGCTACTTTGAGGGACATGCTGCTCTTGGAAGTTCCGCAGTATGTTCGTATTTCTCTGGATGCGAGCAAAGTCGCGTTTACAGTGCGGTCAACGAACTGGAAAGATAATCGTCACGAGTACTATTGTCAGGTCTACGATGAGAAAACTGGCGCGACACGGCGCTTAACGCGCTCTGGGATCGTCCGACAGATCGAATGGATCGATGATGAGACGCTTGCAGTGCTCAAGCCAAATGGAGAGAAAGCACAGATCTGGCTTTTCGAAGGAGGTGTGGGCGAAGGCTGGCAACTCACCGATCACAAAACGGGCGTGGATTGGTTCTATCCCTTTGCAGGTGGAATCGTCTTTCTAGCTCGTCAGCCAGAAAAGGACGAGAAAAAATCTCGCCTCGACCAATATGGAAAATATACCCACTTCGAGCAGGAAGAAAGTGCATCGGCGTTGTACTTTGTTGGGTTCCCAGAATATCGAGATTATCAGAAGAAGTTACGGGCTTCCACAGAAGATGAAGGCAAGAAGCTGGTTGTGCCCGTTGTTGAAATAAGTAAGTTGTTTCAGGAATCCATTGCCATCAAAGAAGTCGTCGTCTCTCGGATCGGAAATGCACTATATCTCAACTGCTGGAAACGCGATGAAATGGTGTATTTGCGAGAGACACGCGTATTCCAAATCCAATTAGACACTGCATCAGCACTAGCAAAATATCTCGAACGGGAACAGGCGAAAAAGGTTGAGAAGAAAGATGAGTCTTCCGCATCAGATGAGAAGGACAAAAAGGAAGATGTATCTTATCTTGGCGAATTGAACGAGTTGCACCTACCGAAAGGCGCACGGGTTATGGCCGTCTCACCGGATGGCAGCCAGTTGCTGATCGGTTATAAGGGACGTGACCAGATGTTGTACACCCGCGAGGATTTGTGGCTGGCAGCTGTAAAGGCGATTGAGCACGCTCCTGATTCGGCGACCGCTCTAGCTGCCATGACCAACCTCACGGCGGATTTCGATCGCGAAATGATGTCCGCCTATTGGACAAGGGCCGGTATCTTCGGCGATTACGTAGACGGGACGCATGTTTCCATCGCCCGCTTGCATCCGGACAAGCCAACGCCGCTTGACCTAGATGCATTTGAGTACCTTGGTTTCCATGTTTCGGACGATGGGCACGTCGCATTCTCAGGCGCCACGGCGACAAGCTTTACAGAAATCTATTTCGCAGAACCGGCAAAAAAGTCTACCACGTGGAGGGTCAAAAAATTGACCGATTATGGTCAGCAGATCCTGGGTTGGGATCTGGGCACCGTGGAAACAATTCGCTGGAAGAGCAAGGATGGGACCGAAATTGAGGGTGTCCTGCGCAAGCCTTCTGATTTTGACCCGGGCAAAAGGTATCCGCTGGCGCTTGTGGTCCACGGCGGCCCCACCTGGTTTTCCTCGGAATATCTTTTGAGCGGGGAAGACATGTTCTACTATCCGGCGCTACAATTCAATTACGAAGGTATGCTGGTCCTGAAGCCGAACTATCGCGGCTCGGTGGGTCGCGGACAAGCTTTCGAGGAATTGAATGTCAATAACCTCGGTGTGGGTGATCTCTGGGATTTGGAGAGCGCCGTGGACCATCTTGCCGAGCTCGGGTGGGTCGATCCAGAAAAAGTGGGATGCATGGGGTGGTCGCAGGGCGGGTACATCTCCGCATTTGCTGGATTGCACTCCGATAAGTTCAGAGCTGTCTCGGTCGGCGCGGGGATTTCGGATTGGTACACCTATCACATCAGCAACGATATTCCAGATTTCACGCGCGATTATCTTTCCGGCTCGCCCTTCCGAGATCGAGGGCTTTATCAAAAGACAGCTCCGATCAGTAATATCTCCAACGCCAAGACGCCTATGCTCATCCAGCATGGCTCTGAAGATCAGCGCGTGCCGTTATCGAATGCGACCGAGCTTTACCGTGGGTTGAAGGAAATGGGTGTACATGTGGAATTGTTTATCTACCCCGGTATGGCGCATCCGATTTCCAAGCCGCGCGAGAACCATGCAGTCATGTATCAGAATTTGAATTGGTTTCGTCATTATTTGCTCGGCGAAAAGCTGAAACTTGAGTAGTGCTCTCGATAGAGAGTGACTTTTCGGGGCTTGTATTTGGCTTCGATTTCCTTATACTGGCAAACAGGAAGGAGAGCTACCATGCCCACTCAATATCATTTCGCTTTTTGGAATCTCGAAAATCTCTTTGACGTTGAAAACTCGCCGCGCCGAACGGAAAAGGTCGCGCGCGTCCTGGGGAATTCCATCAAGGGCTGGACTCAGGAGCTTTTGGATCGCAAGATCAGCCAGCTGGCATCTGTAATTCAACAGATGAACGCGAACCGCGGTCCCGATCTGCTGGGCGTTTGTGAGGTGGAAAATAGATTCGTGCTTGACCTTCTT
>DATHUN010000493.1:0-5737 GCA_035462205.1 Anaerolineales bacterium | reverse complement strand
GACCATCTGGCAGCGCAATTTCCTCAAGCGGATTGGAGTGAGTTGTCAATGGGTACCAGTGCAGACTTTGAAGTAGCGGTAGAAGAGGGCGCTACCCTCGTCAGAGTAGGAACCGCCATCATCGGTGCACGCAAATACATGCGCAGCAGTCCTGCGGACAAGTCGGAGAATACAGCGTGATTGGAATCCTCGTTACCTTGGTAAGTGCGTTACAGCAAGTCCTGATCCTGCTCGTCGTCCTGTCCGTGATCCTGTCCTTTTTCATGGACCCATTTCACCCCATTCGCCGTGGCTTGGATCGACTCGTCGAACCAATGCTCAATCCAATCCGGCGCGTGGTACCGTTGGTGGGCATGCTCGATTTCAGCCCTTTGATATTGATCATTTTGATTCAAATCGTTGGCGGTCTTCTCGTCCGGTTGTTAATTACGCTAGCTTGAGGTGAGTCATGTCTGATCGAAAATTCAATTTGCATGATGGCAAAAAAGGATCCGCGCTGGCGGTGCGTGTCACGCCCCGCGCCAGTCGCAATGAGGTCGTGGAACTTCTTGATGATGGGACAATTAAGATTCGCATCGCTGCGCCTCCATCGGATCAGGAAGCGAATGAGACGTTGATTGAATTTCTTTCGGAGATCTTGGGTATTCCAAAGTCCAGGTTGGATATCGTGGCAGGCAATGCCGGGCGGGATAAATTGATTTCGGTAGTCGATATGGACGTGGATACCGTACATCAGCGCATTCTTGCGCATTTGGGATAAAACGTAAGGGCGACCAGCCGGTCGCCCTTACGTTCCTATTGTGACGAGCTATATATCGTCCGATAAGCGCTGTAAATCTCGTAAATATAGCGAATATAGTCGCGGGTTTCCTGAAAGCGGATGATTTCCAAAAGCAAGTCCGGGTCGTCCCCCGCAAGCTGGTTCCACACTAGCGCACTGCCAGGACCGGCATTGTATGCAGCCAAGCCGCCATAGATATTGCCCCCGAGCATGTCTCTGGTTTTGTGCAGGTAATAAGAACCGAATCTGACGCTCACTATCGGACGGTAGAGATCTTGCGCATCAAAGGCGGGGGGCCAGTTGAGCTCTGTAGCAATCTGTTCGCCCGTAGCGGGAATGATCTGCATCAGCCCGTGTGCGCCGGCCGTCGAGCGGACGAATCCCTCGAACAGACTCTCCTGCCGAATCACGCTGAACATGAACAGCGGATCGAGACTATATTTCTCTGCTTCGTTGATGATCAAGTCATGATAGTACAAGCCATAGCGCAGGTGATTGAAATATGCAGGCGCTGTGAGAGAGGCTTGTTGGCTGTCCTGTCCGGCGAGGTTCAATACCTCTCGGCCGGCGAAGATCGCCGAGCGATATAAACCGATTCCCAGCAAATGGTTCGCGAGTCGAAAACTATCTGTCGCGCTGGACTTGACCGATTCGCGCAGGGACTCAAACTCCAGGCGCGCCTCATCATACATGCCCAGTTCCCAGAGTTCGGTGCCGCGAACGAAGCGAGGATCCTGTGCCAGGGCGCCGGGTCCGCTGAGATCCGTTTCGGGCGGGAGGTTGAACGAGACGCGTACCCATGCCTCGGCCTCCTTGCGCTCCTTGTCCAGATCTGGATTCAAATTCACATTCGCTGGCGTTTCAAAGGGAGCGCGCTCCTCCAACAAATCCCGTGATCGTTCACTGTAGTAACCAGCCGGGTCTGCGCTGACCCCTTGCTGCCAGGAAGTCTGCGCAGAGTTTGTATCGCCCATAATGGCTTGTGTTTTGCCGATCCACAAATAGGCACGCGCCCGATCTATGGGCTCGGTGGCAAGCAACAGGTTGCGTTGAAAAATTGTCAATGCATTTGCGTAATCTTGCAAACGGTAACGCGAAATGCCAGCCAGAAAAAGTGCCTCCGGTACTTGTTCACTGCTCGGATATTCATTGGCAATACGTTCCCAGGTCTGGGCAGCTTCGTCGAGGCGGTTGTCCCGTTCGATGACGCGCGCCGCGTCCATGAGTACGTCTGGTGCATAGGAGGAGTCCGGGGCAAGGGTCACAAAATCAAGCAGGGTTTTTGCCGCGCCCTGGTAATCGTTTAGCACTGACCATTGTAGATACGCTTTGTCCTGCCAGGCATCGACCCAGCGGGCGTGGTCTGCGTAGTTTTGAATGAAATAATCATATTCCTGAATTGCTTCCTCTGTACGCTGCAACTCGCGTAACGTAGAGGCGCGGAAATAATGTGCCGTGCCATCGTTATCGGGATACTTGGCAATATAAGCGTCAAATGCAACCAAAGCCACATCGTACTGCGATGCATAGTAATCCACGAGACCGCGGTTGAGTTCATCCACGGGCACATTGGCGTTTACAAGTTCGACCAGTGACAGATAGGAAGAATAGGAGAGCGGAAAATTGTTAACCGCGTCGATGTAACGTGCATAAGCCTCGTCTGTTTGACCGAGCGCCACATGTGCGTTGCCGGCGAGATAATCCATCTCGGCTTTAGTGTAATCACTGGTTGTCGTGCTATAGATCTGATCGTAGAGGACCAACGCGCCGGCGTAGTCACCGAACAAAGCCCGGGTTTTGCCAATCTTGATTTGCAGGTCTTCGCCCGGGTCCAGGCGCGAGGCGTTGAGCGAGGCAGTATAGGCGGTGATGGCCCCGCCGTAGTCCTTCGCTTCCACGAGCACATCACCGCGGTACTCCTGTACGTACGCGTCCAGTACGCCAGGGATGCGGGTCATATAGGTGTCGTAAGCATCCGCCGCCTGGGTGTATTGTCCCAGTCCTTCGAAAGCACGCGCCATCAGGAACGGCGCGCGCGCCGAATACGTAGATTCGGGAAATTCGCTGCTTAACGCCGTGAATCGTTCAAGCGCGGCTTGGTAATTTTCGTCAGCCAGTTCGGTGCGTCCCAGTCCCCAGAGCGCGGCAGCTTTGACCGCTGCATCTGTCGCGTCATTATACGCGGCGAGATATTGCTCGCGCGCTGTATCGTAGTCACCATAAAAAAGTGCCTGGTCTCCAGCATCGATTCGAACAACAGGCGGGAGTGTTGGCGCGGGGGTCGGCGTCATCGTCGCGGTGGGTGTAAGTGTGGGTCCACCGGGTGTGATGGAGGGGACCGCAGTTGGAATAGGGGCGGGGAATGGCTGGCACGCCGCGATGACAAGCACCAGCGAAAGCCAGACGATCTTTTTGAGCGAATTCATGCAAACTTTATAATAGATGAAATTAGGGGTGTCAATTGGGGATACTGAGAATATCTTAAGCTTTCTCGGAAATTTGCGCTTTTAGTGCGATCAGGACAGAATTTCCACGGTCATTCCCAGCCGGATGTGGCCTTCGTTTAACGGAATGACGTTCTGTCCAAAGATGGCCCCAAGCTCCTGTTTTCGGTGCTTTCCGAGAGTTTTGAGCGGTTCCTTGCTCGTTTCGAGTGTTTCCGTGTCAATGGTCGTGACAATGCAGCGCGCACACGGCTTGACTACAGCCAATTCGACGTCGCCAATCCGGATTCTGTTCCAAGTGTCTTCAGCAAACGCCTCGCCGCCCCTGATGACTAGATTGGGGCGGAAGCGGTTCATGGGAACGGGATGTTCGAGATGGCTGTTCAAATCGGTTAATCCTTCTTCAGAAGTAAGCAAAATCGGATAACCATCCGCAAAGCCGGTATGATCGTCATCATGGACTGCCCACTGCTCATTAACCCGGCGTACGTATCCATCGGCGAAATGGACCAGCCTGACCGCGGTGCCCAGCCAGTCGGAAAACCACTGCGCCGCTTCTTCGCCTTGATCGATGGCATGTACGCCTTGGCTCTTCCAAATGTTAACAGAGACTGGCGTACCCGAAGCTCGAATTCCAAGCTGAAGCGAATCATAACCGGGCGCGGATAGTTCTAGGGAGCCATTCTGTAGTTTGGGAGTCACAAGCGCCAGGCGTGGATATTCGCGCTGGGTGAGAAACTCACCTTCCGGAGTTGTGACCATCATACGACGGTCATGCTCCAACCCCATGCGCTCCACACAAGCGGATTCGACTTCAAATCCGCGGCAGGCTTTAATGGGGTAATAGATTAACGAGGAAACTGTAATCATGGGAGTTGCTCATAGATAAGCTTGGATAGGTTAGCCATGCATTCGTGCGCTTCACTTTCTGTGTCTTCTGTAAAGCCTTTCGTCATAATCGTAAGGACGTAAGGTTCGCGCTCTTGGGGAAATACAATGCCCGTGTCGTGATAGAAATCGTTTGTCCAACCGGTTTTGTGTGCCACCTTGACAAAGTTCGGCAGCAAGGCCGGGATACTCTCATTGAATTCCTGTCCGAGCAGGATCTGAATCATGTTCTCGGAAGCCTCTTCAGAGACCACTTTCCTCCGTGCAATCAAATCCATGGTTTGTGTCAGTCCGCGTGCTGTGGCGCTGTTATTCATGCCTTGGCGAAAGGCAACATTATCTTCCACGCCGCGCCGTACCGTCACGCCTTCGATACCGAGGGATCGGATAAACTCATTTATATTTTCTGTGCCAACTTTTTTGATTAGGATATTCGTCGCAAGGTTGCTGCTGCGCACAATCATCAAGCGCGTCAACTCATAAATCGACTCGGTTTCGCCGCGGCGTGGATACAAAGTTCGCTCAGCATCGTCTTCCACGTTGAGCGAATACCTGCTGCCATCCCCAATACTCGAAAAGGAATTGACAATCGGAAGGCGCTCCTCAAGCGACAATAACCCCTCATTTGCCTGGCGGAACACTTCCATCATGACATGGACTTTGAATGTGCTGGCCGGGTGGAATTCCAAGTCCGCGTTCAGGTAATAATCGGTATCTGTTTCGAGGTCTTGAAAGGCAATCGCGATCAGTTTGCCCTTTGCCTGTTCCAGAACGGGCTCCAAATTGAACATGGGCGCAATTGTATCAAATGCCCTGAATTACAACCATGTTCGATGTCGCCGACCGACGGCGTATTCTCTTAACCTCACTGTATTCTGGGGAATTCAGCCAAACTTTTGCCTGTTCGATACTGTCGAACCGGAGAATGACAAGTCATGCTGACGACCAATTTCCTTCCAGCGTTTCTGTTCTGTCGCGGGCAATCTATTTGCCTACGTATAGTTCCACGGTTGTTGCTGCAACCTTCTTGCACTCCTCCGAGGTGTCCGGATCTGTCACGTTGATACCTACAACCACATAAGCTTCATGAACGGTCTCCTCTAGCTTGGAATAGCATAATATCCCTCTATTATTCGAGGGATGGAGCATGTTTATGATTGTGCTTCCCCTATTCCGTGATGATTACTCGGGACCTTCGTACTTGAACGAAACCATGACCTTGGCGCGATAGGCAACAACCTTGCCCTCTTCCAATTGCATATCGAGTTCCTTCACTTCGGCGACTCGCAAATCGCGTAGGGACTGTGAGGCGCGCTCAATAGCTACCGCGGCGGCCCTCTCCCAGGATTCGGTGCTCGTGCCAACCAAGGTAATTACTTTATAGACGCTGTCTGCCATTTCGCTCTCCTTTTGAACGTAGTATGTCACTCCCCGGAAGGGCACCCGGGCGGTGTGAGGCAGTGTTTGTATCGACTGAAAAGTCTGAATTGTGTAACGAGACCCTTCGCTACACTCGGGGTGACATGCTCTCTTAAACACTATACAATATTTTTTATGAGGATACAACTTTCGTTCTTATGTCAATAGCAACTGCACCTTTGGCAATCGAGTGATGGAGGAGTCC
>DATHUN010000492.1:0-6973 GCA_035462205.1 Anaerolineales bacterium | reverse complement strand
CGCTTGCCCGGGAGCGCTTTGAAAGCTTTGTCGATCAGCTGATTTTTTCCTATGGAAGCGTCGAGGATCTCGGAGGCATCACTGCGAAAGACTGTGTCATGCGGATCTATCGCGACACTCGCTTCTCGAAAGACAAATCGCCCTATAAAACGAACATGGGTGCCACGATTGCGCCAGGTGGAAAGAAGTCAACCCGCCTGGGCTACCACCTTCATCTTCAGCCCGGCAATCAAAGCTTGATCGCCGGCGGGTTATATATGCCGAGCCCGGAACAGCTTGCCAAATTCCGCAAAGCGATCGACCAGGATGCGGCTCCGTTCCAGGCGATACTCGAAGATAATGAGTTCAAGAAATATTTTGGAAGCGTAGAGGGTGAGAAAGTAAAAACTGCGCCCCAGGGCTATTCAGGTGCGCATCCGGAAATTGAATTGCTACGCTTTAAACAAGTGGTGGCAGTTCACCATGAGTCTGATGAGGCGGTCCTATCGTCCACGTTCGCGGAGCATACGATCAAGGTGTTCAAAGCCATGAAGCCGTTTTTGGATTATCTGAGTATGATCCTGAAATAGGAAATGCGCAGCTAAGGCGATCCTTATAGGGGATAATATTACAGTCTAAAACAAAAAAGGAATTGGATGCGGAGATGGTCTGATTGCAGCGTTGATGCGTTAACTCTACTTTGGCAGGAGTGCCAGCCTATGCAAAAGATTTTGGAACCGTTGCTTCGTCGCCTGCGCTTCGCTCCGGGGATGGTTCCCGATCCCGCCGGGACGCGTCGGGTTCCCACAGGGATGCTTCGCGATCCTGCCAGGATGCTTCGCGATAAATCCATATTGGTTTTGCCCACTCTTAGTGCGATCAAATTCCTGCTCCATTTGCTGAGCAGCGAACAATTCGGTTACTTCCGAGACGAGTTTTATTACATCGCTGCCAGCAAACACTTGGACCTGGGCTATGTGGATTTCCCACCGTTTATTGCCATCGTAACCCGCCTGGTACGCGCAACCCTGGGAGAATCGCTGTTAGCGTTACACCTTCTGCCTGCCCTGGCCGGTGCCATATTGGTCTTTCTCACAGGAAGGATGGCGCAGCAGTTAGGAGCGGGTCCGTTCGGGCAGGGACTGGCCGCATTGGCAACCCTGGTCGCTCCACAATTTCTGGGCGCGAATTCGATCCTGTCCATGGACTCGTTTGACATGCTGTTTTGGGGATTCGCACTTTACCTGCTGATCTTGATCTTCCACGACGAACAACCTAAAAAATGGCTGTGGTTTGGGCTGGTGGTGGGACTCGGTCTGACGAACAAAGTCAGCTTGCTGTATTTCAGTCTGGCGCTGGTCATTGCCCTCGCATTGACAAGGCAGCGTAGCACCTTTCGCAGCCTCTGGCTCTATGCAGGCGGGGCAATTGCGATTGCATTCCTGGTTCCCTATTTGATTTGGAATGCGATGCATGGCTGGCCTACCGTTGAGTTTTGGGAAGCGTATGGAAATAAAGTGTATCAGGCTGCTCCTCTCGAATTCTTATTGCAACAAATCTTGATCATGCATCCTTTTACGTTTCCGCTCTGGGTGATGGGTCTGATCTATTTCTTTTCAAAACGAGGAATCACCTATCGTCCCTTCGGCTGGATGTATGTTGTTCTGTTCTTAATCTTCATGCTTCAACATGCGAAAAACTATTTCCTGGCTCCGATCTACCCGATCTTGTTCGCGGCAGGAGCTCTTGTCTTTGAGCTGGCCGTAGAGATCAATCCTCGGCGCGCCTGGTTGAAATCTGCTTATGTACTCCTGCTGGCAATCGGTGGAATCGTCATCGCGCCGTTGGCAGTCCCGGTGTTACCGTTGCCAGCGACGGTCCGCTATGTGCGGAGCCTGTCCGGGACGAATGTGAAGTCAGAGAAGTTCGAGACGGGTGTCTTACCACAACACTTTGCTGACCGCTTCGGATGGGAAGAACTGGCTGCGACCACCGCAAAGGTCTATCATTCCCTACCCGCGACAGATCAAGCCAACGCCTGCATTTTTACCGGTAACTATGGCGAAGCCGGCGCGCTGGAATTCTACGGTCCACAATATGGGTTGCCACAGGTCATCAGCGGACATAACAACTATTATATTTGGGGGCCGGACGGTTGCAGTGGAGAAACTGTGATCCTGATCGGTGCAGGCGATCTCGAGGACTTACGACAGGTCTTTTCAGACGTTCAAGAAGTGAGCCGGACACAGTGCGAGTATTGCATGCCTTATGAAAATCACCTGCCGATCTATGTGGCACATGGGTTAAAAACTTCCCTGGAGCAGTTATGGCCAGGTGTCAAAAATTTCCAGTGAAAGAATTCAATGTCTACTCCCCGAGGAACTCTTCGTAATCGATCCGGTCTTTGTCTTTCCAGGATTTGTCTTTCCGGGCGGGATGAGGCGCCGATTCGTTGACCTTCAGCTCGCGTCCGTGGAACTTGGTCCCGTGCAGGGCGGCAATGACCGCCCGGGCGGCGCTATCGGGAACTTCCACGAAGCCAAAGCCGCGGCTCTTGTAGGTTTTCTTGTCCAGCCCGATGCGGGCGCTGATCACCTCGGCGAGCGGTTTGACGAGCTTGGTCAGGTCGGCGGCGGTGGTGGTGAACGGCAGGTTGCCAAAATACAATATCTTGCTCATATTCCTTCAGGCTCCATGCTGGCAGTGTACTCAGTTTGCGCCGGATATGCAAGCGGTCGCCGTGGCTGTAGCAGCGTCGACATCGTCCCCGAGCATGGCGAGTGGGATAGCGGCTCACCGGGGGAGAAGAGTGGAGACCCCATCCCGCACTTCCCCTATAGAGGAAGGAGAATGGAGAGTGGGGATCAAATAAGAGATCATCAATTTGAATCATGAAATAGGGATGGCACCAAAGGCGTAATGTGCAATGCGCATGGTTTCGAGAGCCGAGAGGCCTCGAACATGTAGCCAGAAAGAATGACCTATGCAGACAGAGAAAAATGAAGCCGATCGTATTGTCATGCTCGTGATGCGTGCTCTCCAGCGGGCGCGAATTTCGATCCTGACCGTTGCTCTCACGTATATCGTTGCGGTGAGCGCCGGCATGATCATGGTCCATACCGGGAATGAAGGGGCAATTGCCTATCGAGATCGTATCGTCTCGGGGGCACAATCGAGTACGATCACCAGCGCGCTTCATCAGAACAACCGGTTTCGGGCTGCCTTTCTTGATTTTGGCGGTAATCTGTATGTCGGCATCGCCAACACGCTGGGAGGTTTGGGGATCATTGTTCCCTTTCCCATGATCGCCTACCGCGGTTGGATCGGCGGAATCGTCTCTATCGATGGCGCACATGCCAGCCGGTTGGCAGATCCCCGAGAAGCCGCCTACTATCTGATTACACTGCTGCTGCAGTTAATCCCTTCTACGCTGGCGGCGGGAGCAGGGGTAAATATGGGTCTGGCATATTTTAAACCCAGGTCGTTTTATCAAGGTGAGAAATGGTTTGGGATTCCAAAGGAAGCCATTCGAGACGCGCTTAGAATATATGTGCTCGCGGTTCCGTTGTTTCTTGTGGCATCTCTATGGGAATTCCTCGCGCGATGAAGAGCGGTGAGGGATAACCGGCGAGAGAAGAAAATGGGTAATTGATGGCCGTGCAAAGTGAGGCATTCGATGGACAGCTATTCCAAAGCGTATGAAATCAGGTGGTCGGATCTGGATGCGAACGGTCACGTCAATTATGCATCCTATATCGATGCGACAGGGGATTTACGGTATCGATTCTTCATCGCGCATAACTATCCGCGGGAGAAGTTTGCCGAGCTTGGCATCGGACCGATCTACACGACGATCCATGCCGAGTTCTTGCGGGAAGTGTTAATGGGGGAAACGGTGACGATTACCTACACTCTGGCCGGACTTTCGCCATCGGGAGGGCGATGGAAAGCGCATCACGATGTTTTGAAATCTAATGGAAAGAAAGCCGTCAGCATCGACCTGGAAGGAGCGATCTTGAATCTGGTCACCCGCAAGCCGGCTCTCCCCACACCGGAATTGCTGGAGATATTGGAATTGATCCCGCGCGCGACCGATTTCGAGGTCCTGCCGGAGATGCGCAGGATAAAATGATGGTAGAAGAATGCTCAAGGAAACTGAGCAAGCCCGCCTGCGTTCGGCGGGGTAATGAAATGCAGATTAGAGGTAAAATCCGCAGTGGAGTAGAGTCTTCACATATACCAAAGGAGATCATTATGGCTGGTAGCGGTAGTAAAGATAAAGGAAATAAAGAACAAAAGAAGAAGCCCAAGCATAACCTGAAGGAAAAACGTAAACTGAAGGAGGAAAAGAAACAGAAGAGTCCTTTCGCTCCCCGGTAATTTGCTTCGACTTAAGTTCGGTCCCTTCTCCACGTTCGAGAACGGATTTGGAGAAGGGACAGTATCGATTAAAGATGGTGATCGTGCGTTTGGGGATTCACAACGAGACGTTCTTTAAATTGTTCTCTCTTAAAGCCCGATATAGTCCTCTACCATATTCTCGCCCTGGACATTGGGATATTTGTTAATCGTCCAACCTTAATAGTTGATCGAGACGCCTCTCAAGATAGACGCGCTCGGTGGGATTACCGCACAGTTCAATCGCGCGCCGATACGCGTCCGCCGCGGCTTCGCGTTGGCCGGTGCGTTGCAGCAAATCGGCGCGTGCGACATGATAGGGATAATAACTGTCTGCCTGAACATCGAGGCGGAGCAGGAGATCGAGCCCGGCTTGAGGACCGCGCCCCATTGCGACCGCCACCGCCCGATTCACTTCCACGACCATGGAAGGTGTCATCCTGCTCAGCGTATCGTAGAGGGCGATAATCTGTCCCCAATCCGTTACATCCGCCGCCGGCGCCTCGGCATGGAGAGCACTGATCGCCGCCTGCACCTGATAAGGTCCCGGGTCATACAGGGCAAGCGCCTGCTCCAAGACGGCAATTCCCTCTGTAATTTTTGCAAGATCCCAGCGGGAACGATCCTGCTCGTTTAGCAAGACCAGCTCACCGGCCTCATTCAGCCGTGCCTCACGACGGGAATCATGCAACAACATCAACGCCAACAGGCCGCCTGCCTCCGCACTCTGCGGTAATAAATGGACCAGCACGCGGCAGAGATGGATCGCCTCCCCACACAATTCCTGACGAGTCAGGGTATCGCCACTGCTGGCAGCATAGCCCTCGTTGAAGATCAAGTAAATGACCGCCAGCAGGGCATCCAGGCGCTCGGGCAGCAGCTCCGCAGGCGGCACACGATAAGGGATGCCGGCCTGGCGGATTTTCCTGCGCGCACGTGCCAGGCGCTGTGCCATCGTCGGCACGGGAACAAGAAAGGCGCGAGCAACCTCTTGCGTGGATAAGCCACCCAATGTATGCAACGTCAACGCGACCTGCGCTTCGAGCGCCAGCGCAGGATGACAGCAAGTAAACATCAGCTTCAGGCGCTCATCGGGAATGGAGTCATCCATCTCAGGTTCCTCCTGGGGTGCCGCAACCGTTTCGGGATCGAGTATGAGCGCGTTGCGCTCCAGAGGTGCTGAATGACGCAAACGATCAATCGCACGGCGTTTAGCAACCGTCAGTAACCAGGCGCCCGGGTTGCGCGGAACGCCGTCCATTTGCCAGCGTTCCAGCGCATTCACCAGGGCATCCTGCAGGGCGTCCTCGGCGAGCTCGAAATCTCCAAGCTGACCGATGAGTGCCGCCAGGACTCGTCCATGTTCTTCGCGGAAGGTCTTCTCGATTTGAGATAAAGCGCTCATCCGATCGCCAATATCAGGCGTCCGGTGACCAGAGCGGGCGGACCTCGATCGAGCCAAGCTGCGCCGACGGAATCTTCGCTGCCCAGCGCAGGGCCTCATCCAGATCTTTACAATCCAGCAGAAAGAATCCGCCTAATTGCTCGTGTGTTTCGGCAAAGGGACCGTCGGTGATGAGCGCCTTTCCCTCCCGAACTCGTACGGTTGTCGCACTGGCAACCGGGCTGAGTCCATTGTTGGACACTAACACGCCGGCAGATTTCATTTCTTCCATCAAGGCATACCAGTTTTCTGGCGCATGGGCTTTTTGTTCCTCGGGGGTTTGCGGTCCTTTCGATTCGTCGGCATACATCAGCAGCATGTATTTCATTTTTGTTCTCCTGTTCGGTGAATTATAGGTCGTTTTACAAGATCAGGAGTCTTGCAGCAAGCCAATGATGTTGCCATCCTCGTCTTTTACGGAGGCGATCAACCTGCCGCCGCCAACATCCTTGATCTCCTGCACTTGCTTCGACCCTGCATCCAGAAGTGACTGGAGACTCTGCTGGATATCGTCAACTTCGTAATAGACAGTCATCCCTTCCCGGTGACCGTTGGGATCCAGGCCGATATCGACTTTACCAAGCTTGAAGCCAACATAATATGGGTCGTCGGCATACGGCTCTTTCCCCAGCAGCGCGCGGAAGACAGTCTTTGCGCTGGCAACGTCCTTGACCGGATAGACTACAGTTCTGATACCTTTGTTCATGATATGCTCCTTATCTTTAAATTGACGGCTTATTTTTGCCGTTCTATACTAACGTCGCAGGAGAGGAGCTCAAAATGACAGCTTGAACGAGCTCTAATCAAATTCTCATTATTTCTGTGGATATTCCCCATTACTTCGCCTTGATCACATCTGCATTGACAAAAGGCTATTGAACTAACCGCGAGGCTTGTTCTGCGCGTACGTTCAGTTCTGGCCAAATTATTATTTTCCCTACTGTCGAAATATATTGAAAAGAATCCAATCCTACACGCACAATAAAGCGGAACCTGTTGTGGAGGTACTAATGGTAATCATTAAACATAGACGTGAGTATGCCAGTATCCCTCATCCTAAATAGTTTGACAAAAACAAACTATTTAGATAATATAAACTAACTACTTCGTCTTCCGGTTTTGGATTTTGGAGATATAGATGGATATTCCTAC
>DATHUN010000491.1:0-2886 GCA_035462205.1 Anaerolineales bacterium | reverse complement strand
GACATTTGGAGGAAACCATTCCGAATATTCCCGCTCCCAAGTTTGTCTTTGCCCACCTTGTCATTCCTCACCATCCTTTCGTGTTTGGTCCGAATGGCGAAAAGCTTACCTATGAGAAGAATGGCGTTCCTGAGTTCAGCGAGTACAAGGTCAAATACCCAGACCAGGTCACCTACATCAACAAGCGCATCGAAAAGATCGTCGATCTTATCTTCCGGACTTCCGCAAAGCCGCCGATCATCATTATTCAAGGCGATCACGGACCTGCTCCATTTGACGTTATCGAGCGCCGCATGAAGAATCTGAACTCCTATTATTTTCCCGATCAAAATTATGACCTTTTATATCCCACGATTACGCCTGTGAATACATTCCGCGTGATTCTAGATCAATATTTCAATCAGAAACTTTCCCTGCTCGAGGACAGATCCCTGTTTTCAGCGTACGATGTTCCCTATAATTACATTGAGGTGCCAAACACTTGTCAGCCATGACGCATCAAATCCTTTTCACCGCCCCCTACATGATTCCCGTTGTGGACCGGTTTCGACCCATCTTCGATGCCCACGACGTCGAGCTGATCCTCCCCAATGTGCTGGAACGCATGGAGGAGATCGACCTGCTTTTTTATGCAGGCAAGTTCGACGGCACGATCTGTGGGGATGATCGCTATACCGAGCGCGTCATCCAGGCTTGCGTGCCGCGCCTGAAGATCATCTCCAAATGGGGGACGGGGATCGATTCGATCGATGCAGACGCCTGCTCCCGGTATGGAGTCAGGCTGTGCCGCACCCCGAATGCCTTTACCATTCCCGTCGCCGACTCGGTCCTCGGTTACATTCTGGCATTCTCCCGGCACCAGCCGTGGATGGACAAAGAGATGAAGAGTGGCAAATGGGAAAAAATTCCCGGCAAATCTCTGAGTGAGTGTAGCCTCGGCATCATCGGTCTCGGCAACATCGGCAAAGCAGTCACTCGCCGCGCCCGCGCCTTCGGCATGAAAGTCTACGGCACGGATATCCTCGACATCGATCATGTTTTCGTCACCGAAACAGGCATTGAGATGACAAGTCTAGACTCTTTGCTCGCGAAGAGTGATTTTATATCGGTAAACTGTGATTTGAACCCCACCAGTTATCACCTCATTAACCACGATACGCTCGCACTGGTCAAGCCAAACGCTGTACTCATCAACACCGCCCGCGGACCGATCGTTGAGGAGAAAGCGCTGGTCGAGGCGCTGCAGGCCAAACGTCTGGCGGGAGCGGCTTTGGACGTTTTCGAATTCGAGCCGTTGCCGTTGGCAAGTCCCCTGATGAATATGGACAACGTCCTGCTCGCACCGCACAACTCCAATTCCAGTCCGGCTGCCTGGGAACGTGTCCACTGGAATACGATCAGAAATCTCTTTGATGGTCTGGGCATTGCCTATGAATTCTAGACAGCCCTGGTTGCAAACAATTCCCATACACCCGCTATTCTTCGCGGCGTATCCGATTCTTGCTTTGCTGGCGTTCAACGCTACGGAGCTGAATGTTTCAAACGGATTCCGGTCGTTGCTTGTTTGCGCGGTCTTGGCACTGCTTCTGTTACTGGCATTCCGTTGGATCTATCATGATGCCAAACTCGGTGCGCTTGCTGCCAGTGCGCTCTTGATTTTGTTTTTTTCCTACGGTCATGTCTATAATCAATCCATCGGCATTACTGTTTTCGGCAAGCATCCGTTCCAGCATCGTACCTTGATTCCACTTTGGGTAGTTCTTGCCATTCTGGTATTCTGGTGGGCATCGCGTCGACCCAGGAATAGTTCCACGCTGACCTACAGCCTCAATCTCATCGGTCTTATTTTGGTCTTCCTGCCTATATTTCAATTGGCATCTTTTTTTATCCAGCGCAACATCTCCGAAGCAAACACGGAAGAGGCGTCGGCCACGCTCAATCTCAAACCAGGAAGTCAGCCGCCCGATATTTATTACATCATTCTCGATGGCTATGGTCGCTCGGATGTAATTAAGCAATATGGTGTGGACAACTCGGACTTCCTAAACACATTAAGAGGTTTAGGCTTTTATGTCGCCGATTGCGCGCAGAGCAACTATGCTCAGACAAAAATGTCTTTGACCTCTTCTCTGAACTTCAATTATCTGGATGCACTCAGCGATCATTTTGTCCCTGGTTCGAACGACCGAACCGGAATGTATGCTCTCATACAGCGAAATGCAGTGCGCAAAAGCTTGGAGAAAATCGGCTATAAAACAGTCAGCTTGGCATCGGGTTTTCCGATGACGGAATTTAACGATGCAGCCTATTTCTTCTCTCCAAAAAGTTCCTGGACAGAATTGAACGATTTTGAATCTTTGCTGGTAAAAACAACACTGGTCGGGTCCGTCGAACCGGGCACGGCGAATACCGATACCGATATGCCAAACTCCAGCCCGGCGCTTGCCCGCGAACGCACTCTTTTTGTCCTGGACAAACTGCCTATGATCGCATCCATTCCGGGACCGAAATTTGTGTTTGTGCATTTGGTGATTCCTCACCCGCCGTTTGTATTCGGCCCGACCGGCGGCCCCGCCGAACCTGACCAGGAAGGGATCAGCCAGAAAGAGCAAATCGCGATTCACTATCGTGATCAGGTGGTCTATATCAGCAGCCGTATGAAGGAGATTGTGTCAAAGATCATCACCGACTCTGCCACCCCACCGGTTATCATCATCCAGGGCGACCACGGCCCCACCGTGCCCAGCGAGCCGCGCGAACGGATGGAGAATTTAAATGTTTACTATTTACCTGGCGTAGATGCACGTCTGTATCCGACGATTACTCCGGTGAATACGTTCCGGGTTATCTTTAACTCTTATTTTGGGCAAAACCTTGAACTACTGG
>DATHUN010000490.1:0-7807 GCA_035462205.1 Anaerolineales bacterium | reverse complement strand
GAACGGCCACCACAGGACCGATGCCCATCAATTCTGGTGGAACACCGCCCGCAGCGAACGAGACAAACCGCGCCAGCGGTGTTAATCCAAGCTGCTCGGCGCGCTCGGCGGACATCATCATCACCATCGCCGCGCCATCCGACATCTGTGAAGAGTTGCCCGCCGTTACAGTTCCACCTTCTTGGAAGGCTGGTTTGAGCTTGGACAGCGCCTCCATATTTGTGTCTGCACGTGGACCCTCATCACGTTTCACCGTAAAGTTTTTCTTGATCGGTTTCTCGTTTCCATCCAGCTCGGTGATCTCCACGTCAATGCAAACCAATTCCGGATCAAACAGTCCTGAGCTGACCGCCTGTGCTGCTTTTTGGTGACTCTTCAATGAGAACTCATCCTGGTCTTCACGGCTGATGCCATATTTTTCGGACACATTTTCTGCCGTAATGCCCATATTAGTGTAATAGTGCGGCAAATCCTGGGCGAAGTAGGGATTCGGGGCAAACTTATAGCCTGCCATAGGCACCATCGTCATGGATTCGGCGCCACCGGCAATACCCGTTTCGATTTGCCCCGATTGGATGGCATACGCTATATGTGCGATGGACTGCACGCCGGAGGCACAATAACGGTTGATCGTCTCGCCCGGAACAGAATCCGGTAAACCGGCGCGCAGGGCGATCATACGCGCCATATTGAGTCCCTGCTCGCCTTCGGGGAACGCGCACCCGATCACCACGTCTTCTATCTGGGCGGGGTCAAGATTCGGCGTCCGCTTGAGCAGCTCTTGGATCGTGGTCGCCGCCATTTCGTCCGGACGGACCGTGGCAAGTCCTCCACGTTTGGCTTTACCAACCGGTGTTCTTGCAGCAGAAACAATAACTGCATCTTTCATAATATCTCCTTAGGCGCAGCCAGCAGCCTGTCGCTACACTTAATTCCTTAACGGCTTGCCGGTCTGCAGAATATTCCACATACGCGCCTGGGTGCGTTCCTCACCGAACAACGAGAGGATGGCTTCGCGCTCGAGGTCGAGGATGTATTGCTCGCTCACCCACTGCGGGCGAGTGAGTTCGCCGCCGCACATTACATATGCCAGTTTACCGGCAATATGATGATCATAAGGTGTAATGTATTTACCGGCCGCAAACATCCAGGCGCCGATGCGGATTGCCGCCAGCGCGTCACGGCCCGCCGCGTAGACTGGCTCCGGCGCAGGTGGCTGATACCCCGCCGCGATCATGTGCAGCACTTCCCTCTTTGCTTCTGCCAGCAAATGATCGTGATTCAGGACGATCCGATCGGCAGGACCCAGGATGCTCATGCTGCGCGCTTCTTCGGCGCTCGTAGCAACCTTTGCCTGTCCCATTTGCAGGAAGGCACGTTGCAGCGCAGCCAGCGGTTCAGCGTTTTCGACGCGCATGACCGGGTTGACAATGCGGCGCAACATTTCCTTGGTGCCGCCGCCAGCCGGGATAACACCTGCACCCAGCTCCACCAGCCCGATATATGTTTCGGCCGCAGCGACCACGCGTGAGGCGTGCATGGTGATCTCGCAGCCACCGCCCAGCGCCAGGCCCGCCGGAGCCACAACGACCGGCTTCTGGGAATAGCGCATGCGCAGGTTCAGATCCTGCAGCTTTTTCGTCGCTGCTTCGAGCATATCCCACATGCCCTGCTGCGCGCCGACCACCATCATAAACAAGTTCGCGCCGGCGCTGAAGTTCTCGGCTTCGTTGCCGATCACCAGCCCATCGAAATCGGTCTCAAGACGCGCCAGCGCTTCTTCGGCCATATTCATGATGTCTTCATCGAGGGCGTTCATCTTGGTGTGGAATTCCAGACATGCCACACCCTCGCCCAGATCACGCAGAGTCGCGCCCATATTCTGGGAAACGACCGGTGTTTTCTTCAAGGCAATCATACCTTCCGGTCGTTTGATCGGTATGTATTGCTTTTGGACGACATCGTATACGGCGACTTTTTCACCATCTTTATACTGGTAAAACGACTCGAATCCCGCCTGCAGCATATCGTTTACCCATGCTGCTGCCGGATATCCGAGCGCTTTCATCTGTTGAAGAGACTCCTCCAGGCCAAGCATGTCCCAAATCTCAAAGGGACCAGCCTGGTGCATGAATCCCCAACGTACAGCGTCATCGATCGGTTTGACGGTATCTGCCACTTCGGGGATGATGGAAGAGGCATATTGGAAGCCCTGATAGATCAGCGCCTTGACCAGGTTCGCTGCCTTATCGTCGGCGCCCAGCAGGACCCTGAGTCTGTCTCCGAGCCCCTCGACATCCTTGGCCGCCTTGACCGAGTCAAAGCGCGGCTTCGTTGGAGGGACGTGTTCAAGCGCGTTCAAATCGAGAGACCAGAACTCGCGCTTGCCATCTTCACCGCGGACTTCCTTATAGAAACCGACTTTGGTTTTATTGCCTAGCCAGTTGCGCTGTAGCATGGTTGCCATCAATTTGGCGGGCGCTTCGGCTTTCAAGTATTCCTGTCCAAGCTGGTCATGAGGAATTAACGGAGCCAGGTTGCGTCCAACATGCTCCCAAACATCCAGCCCCACCAAATCCGCCAGACGAAATGTGGCAGTCTTGGGGCGTCCCATCAATGGACCTGTCAGTGAGTCGACCTCGTCAACCGTATATCCATTTTCTATAATGAAGTTCATCGCGAATGTACTCATCCCAAAGAATACACGATTGCCAATAAAGTTGGGTGTATCTTTACACACCACGATGCCCTTGCCCAGACGGTATTCGCCAAACCAAGACATGAATTCAATCACTGCCGGGTCGGTATCTTCGGTAGGAATGATCTCCAGCAATTTCAAATAGCGGGGCGGATTGAAGAAATGCGTCCCAAAGAAATGTTTCTTGAATCCCTCCGAGCGACCTTCTGCGATGGAAGCAACAGGAATACCGGATGTATTCGTGGTCACAATCCCATTCGGTTTGCGCACCCCGTCGATGCGCTCCATCAATTCCTGCTTAATCTTGAGATTTTCGACAATCGCTTCGCAGACCCAGTCCGCGTCCCCAACGACCCCAAAGTCGTCTTCGAGATTGCCAAGGTTCACAAAGGTCCTGAGCTCGGCTGACATCAGATTGGCAGGCTTGGCTTTCAGGCAACGGTCCCAACCTTCCTGGACGATCTTATTGCGCGCTTCTTTAGTACCGGTGGGCGCATCCTTTGGGACAATGTCGAGCAGTGTCACAGGTACGCCCGCGTTTGCGAGATGTGCTGCGATCGCCGCGCCCATTGTCCCTGATCCGATCACGACTGCCTTATGGATGTGATATTTCATCGTTATCTTAACTCCGAACCCGAATATCCCAGAATCTGCCGTGCCACGACGAGACGGTTGATCTGCCCCGTGCCTTCGTAAATATCGGTAATTCTTGCATCACGCAACCATTTTTCGGCAAGAAACTCGCGACTATATCCAAGCGGACCCAAAATTTCGACTACTTTCTGCGTAATCTTCACACACGCCTCCCCACCCTTAACCTTGCTCATCGAAGACTCCAGCGCGTTTGCCTGTTTGTTGTCCGCCATCCAGACCGCCTTGATTACCATCAGCCACGCCGATCTAAGCATGATCTCCATATCGATCACATCGCGCTCGATGGATGTCAGCTTCTGGCGCGGCAATCCATAACGGATCTGAACTCCATTCTCGGCGAGCTTCTCTTTCAGGAATTCGAGAGCGGCGCGCGCGACGCCCAAGCCGGATGCCGCTACAAGAGGTCTGGTCGCGTCGAACGTAGCCATCGCACCTTTGAATCCTGTTGTAGACTTCTCCACTGTTGGGCTGCCGAGGATGTTATCAAATGGGATACGGGCATCGACCAGCGAAATTGCGGCTGTATCGCTGCAGCGAATCCCCAGCTTGTGCTCGAGTTTGACAATACGTACGCCGGGTGTGCCTGCCTCGACAACAAACGCTCGCAGCCCGGCGCGTCCTGCTGATGGATCAATGGTCGCCCAAACAACGATGAATCCTTTTCCGAGTTGTTCATACTCGGTGAAAGATTTATCGCCACCGGTCACAAATATTTTTTCCCCATTGAGAACCCATTCATTGGTCTTTTCATCCAAGACGGCCCGTGTGCGAATCGCAGAGTTATCGGAGCCTGCACCTGCTTCCGTAATACACATCGCCGCGAAGGTCGGTTTCTCTTCCGTGAACCGCGCCAGGAATTTCGCCTTTTGTTCTGGCGTTCCAGCCGCATAGACCGCTGCGGCGCCCAACCCTCCGCCCGGGAGGCAATGATAAAAACCCAAATCTCCCCAAGCCAGTGACTCAATTTGCGCCGCGATTAACTGATATCCGATCGGAGGACGTTTTTCCTTTTCTTCTTTTTCTTTTCCATTGCCGTTTTCACGCGGCGCCAAGGAACTCCCACCCATTGCTTTCATCGCGGCATGCATGAACTCAATATAGTCCCATGGAATTTCATGCTCGTGCTCATCATAATAGCGCGACTTCGGACGGACCATTTCCTCACCGACAGTTTTCAGCATGAACTGCGCCTGCGTGATTGGTTTCGGTGCTTCAAATTCGATTGGCATACGTTTTCTCCTTTGGCTTACACAATCACTAATCCGGTAAACATAGTAAAGCCGCGTCCGTTTCGCATCCACATTTCAACCGGATGCTCGCGGATATATCCATGCCCGCCTAGGATCTGGACGGCACGGTCGGTGACCATCATGGCCATGTCGGCCGCGCCTGTGACCGCGAGATATGCTTCGGTGAAAGCATCATCTTTGCCTTGATCGAGCTTCCAAGCCGCTTCCCAGGTGAGCAGGCGGCTGGCTTCGATCTCGGTCCGCATCTCGGCGAGCATAAAGGCAATTGCCTGCTTTTGAGCGATCTTGACGCCGAACGCTTCGCGTTCCTTGGCATAGTTCATGCTGTATTCGAACGCCGCATTCGCCACGCCGACCGCCGCGGCAGCGGTGGCAACGCGCATGGAAGCGAGAATCGGCTCAAAGTCATGACCCGCAGCGCTGCCCAATCGATTTTCCAGCCGGATTTTGACCGAGTCTAATTTGACGCGGTACATCGGGAGAGCATTCAAGCTCATCAGCTTCTCGCGTTCTTCGCTGATAGTTAAACCGGCCGTGGCTTTTGGAACGATGAAACCCTGGGTTTTGCCGTTGAGATCGGCATACACGAGGATCGCTTCGGCATCTTTCGCGAAGGGGACAAATGCCTTTTCTCCATTCAAAAGGAAATGGTCGCCACTTTCATATGCCATGGTCCTTAACGCATTGGGATCAAAATCAAACGCATACTCAATCAGGGCGGCGGTGTACGGACTCCATTCGCCCTCGATAACCTTTGAGAGATAGGTTTGTTTCTGTTCCTCGTTCCCTGCCAGCAAGATCGGTGTAGCAAAAAGACTGGGTGTCATCACAGCCAGCGCGCCGGATAGGTCACCATGTGCCATCTCTTCGACGGCCAGCACGCCTGTGACCGCGCTGCGCTCCCCAAATCCGCCATAGGCTTCGGGAATGGATGCCTGTAACAAGCCGATCTCCCAGCCCTTTCTGACGAGCTTCTTCGGGAGTTCGCCGCCCTCCTCCGCTTCGCGCGCCGCGCCTCGCAGATCGGTCGCCGCGTATTTCCCCACCGCCTCCACCAACATCTGTTGTTCTTCGGTTGGTTCAAATGAATACATAATCCCTCTCCTTTGGTAGTAACTCGGACATAGCAATCTCGCGCAAACGTCGATAGCGAGCAGGTTGTCCCTGCTCCATTTCACCGGAATTGACGATCTCGATCATCCCATGTTCATACAGATATTCCATATAAGCGCCCGTCTTTTCGATGACCAGCATCTGGTTGTATCCGTTTGTTTCGCCATAGACTGCCCGACAGACTTCTTCGCTGGTAAGTGGTTCTTGCAGAGCAGCGACTGCCTTTCCCACCCGCCGGATAATGTTTTGCTTTGTCGATTCGACTTGCACGGGGAGATCGGTAATCACATCGTTGTGACCGTTCAGGATCAGACGTGCGTTTTTCGCCCAGTGCTGTAATCGGGATAAAGATTCCAGGTAGTGATCTAAGCCACTGTAAGGATTGATCGACTCTGGCGAGAGATGCGGTGTGACACCTTCCACGACCATGTCACCGCAGAAAACCACATCATCGACGCGAATCGCCACGTGACCCGGACAATGCCCCGGCAAATGGATGATCTCCAATGGACTGAGCTGCATACCGATAGATTCATACGTGAAATCGACGGGAGTGGATTGGTAAATCGCTTTACTGAGACGATACATACTGAGGACGTGTTCACGCGTTTCTTCAGCCAGCCCCGTTTCGGCGAGGAACGAGGCGAGTCGCCGTCCGATCAACGCCAGCCTGGCTTCGTGATGGGCGACGGTTTGCAAATCCAGTTCATGCACGCCAAACTTTGCCTGGGTAATGGGTCGCAGCTTCGCAAGCCCGCCAAAATGATCGATGTGGGCGTGGGTCAAAAGAACATGAGTTAATTGGGAAGGTTGTAATCCCGCTTTGGCCAGTCCATCCAAAAGATTTTCATGAGAAGTTTCTGTGCCGGATCCCGAGTCGATCAAGGCACATAATTCATTTTTTCGAACGACATAAACGTAAGCCCAAAAGTTGGGAAACACCTCGAGCGGAATGCGATGGATTCTTGCTCCACCTGAAGTCTCGAACTCGGAAAACGTCAGGGTTGTAGTCATTTCAATAAGCCATTCAAGAGGAGATTCGAATACTGGTCGGCAATCTGCTTGATGGTCAGTCCACCGCTGGGGCGATACCAGGTGATTGTCCAGTTCAGCATGCCAAGCATAGCGCGGGAGACCAATGGAATATCATCGCAGATCAACCGTTTGGAGCGGACCCCATCCGCCAGCACATCTCGCCACAAAGCTTCGAACTTGTCACGGTTAGGCACGTGGCGCGCATGCTGCTTTCCTTCCAAGGATCGGTGCTCGAACAAAAGCACCGAGGCAAGATCGGTGTTCTCGGCGAGAATCTGCAGATATTCGCGGACCATTTGGCGCAGACGCTCGTCGGCAGGAATATTTTGTGCGGCAATGGGGGAAATGCGTTCCAATAAAAGCTCGAGAGCGCGGTCGAGCAGTTCAAACAGGATCTCCTGTTTAGAGGAGACATGGTGATATAGGCTAGCTTTTTGTAAATTGACAGCTTCGGCGATGGTTGCCATCGACGCGCCGTGATATCCCTTCTGTCGAAAGACTTGCGCGGCAGCCTCAAGAATATCATCTCTGGTCATGAATGCTCCCTACCGAACGGTCGGTAGTGGCATCTTACTCTTGAAAGGCAAACCTGTCAAGACATAAAGCAAAATATTGGGCGGAGAAAGTCATATCTTTAGATACATTCTTCAGCAAAGACAACGAAGTTATAGACTCGTCCTGCTAAAAATGCTATAATCAATTTATGGCAACAAATGAATATACACCTGAAAAAGTAGAACGACCTGTCGCCAGCGCACCCTCCATCCCATCACCCACAACAGAACAACCAAAAAGAAACATCGTTATACCCATTGTCATCGGCGTGATTGTGCTGCTGGTACTGTTGGGCTTGGCAATTTTTTTCCTTTTGCAACCAACGACTCCTACCGACAAGATCCGTGATGTATTCATCATCGTTGTTGCACTTGAGACGCTGGTGATCGGCGTAGCATTGATTGTGCTCATCGTCCAATTGGCGAGCTTGATCAACCTACTACAGAATGAGGTCAAGCCTATTCTGCATGCCACCAGTGACACCGTCAACACACTCCGGGGC
>DATHUN010000489.1:0-9567 GCA_035462205.1 Anaerolineales bacterium | reverse complement strand
GTCGTTAGAGCTCGTCCGGCAAAGCGACGATGTCTTTCACCCCAAACTCGTCTTCAAAATCTCGCAGCAACGCATATGCCTGCCTCTGAAATTCAGGATTGGCATTTCCTGACTCCAAATGTGTCACGAGTCGCTCACGAAAATTACAATCGGAAGATGCCGGCAAAAGAGAAGTTACTGCATGAATCCTGTCCTTTGCTGCTTGGACAACGGTCAGTGCTGTGGGCAGTGTAATCGTGTCATCCAGCAACTTCTTAAGCAGCTTGCATCGATACTTGCGGCAGGAACGTGGATAATCCGGCGAGTCGTAAATAGTGCATTGTCCATCCCACAAAGGACAAGGCTGGTTGAATCCGCGATGGTTGGGATCTGTCCCCAACACATGCAATCCCAAGGACTTGGCTGCATCCACTTCAGGAGATCGAAGCTATACCCAGGCAAAAAAATGACCTGAGCAACACAGCCCGCAAGACTTGCACAGGCTCGTTGCCGGGGATTCATTTTCTCTCTCAGGCTCGGTCATGCCAAGAATGATACCTCGAACTGAGAATCTTAGATCCCGTCGAACAAATCGCGGCGCACCTGGCGTTCCCCATTCACAGGCGGATAGGCACGCATATATTCCTCTTTTTCGCCTAAGATCTTCGTCATAAATCCCATTAGTCCACGCCGCATCCCCACCCCGCCTTGCGAGGCGTGCTGGGCTCCGGCTTCCCGCTTGAGCGCAGCGACCGAGCGAATATCCACCCGGGCATGGACCGGGAACTCGACAACCAGTTGGGTCAGGTCGATATCGCCATTCCGGCCCCATTTGCGCGGATCTTTCCCGAACAGAGGCATGAGTCGCGTCATCCATTTCAAGAAACCGCGCGGGAATACATGATAGTAAAGGGCGCGCGGCTTAAATGGCGCACCGGCTTCGGGATGGAACGAGGGATCATCAGATTTTTCAAAGGCGAGCACGGTCGCGTTGTGAATGTGGATATGATCCGGATGTTTGTAGCCACCGATCGGATCGAATGTCAGAACGATATCCGGCTTGAGCCCACGGATATACTTGACTACCTTTCCGGCGACCTCATCGATCGAATGGTTGATCTGTGCCTCGGGATGCTTGTTGGCATCCATGCCAGGCATGCCCGAGTCGCGGTATCCTAAAAAGAAGACATCTTTCAAGCCAAGGATTTTTGCAGCGCGCTTTAGCTCCTCGGTGCGCAGTTCGGCTGTATCTTTGAACCCGTTTAGAAATTCATCATCCACGGTTCCCGCTTCGCCACGCGTGGCACAGACATAGTAGGTGTCGTATCCCTTACGGGCATATAAAGCCAGTGTGCCTCCCATCCCAAAGGATTCGTCGTCGGGGTGGGCTAATACTGCCAAAATTGTTTTCACCATGTTTCCTCGTATAATGTTCAAAATGACCAACATTCAGACAACGGTGCACGATAAAAAATTACAGGAGTTGGAATGAAATTTGAAACCCTCGCGATTCATGCCGGCCAGGAACCTGACCCGAACAACGGCGCGGTGATGACGCCCGTCTATTTTACTTCGACTTATATGCAGGATGGTGTTGGCAAACCGCGCCAGGGCTATGAATACTCACGCACGATGAACCCGACCCGCAAAGCCCTGCAAGACTGTCTGGCAGTCCTCGAAGGCGGGGCTTACGGATTGGCATTCGCCTCCGGGCTGGCGGCAACGGATACCGTCCTGCGTTTATTGAATGCAGACTCACACGTGCTGGCCGGCAATGATGTATACGGAGGCACCTTCCGCTTGTTTGACAAGGTGCTGCGTCGGTTCTGCCTGGACTTTACATTCGCCGACACTACCGATCCGGAGTCGGTTGCCGAGGCATTGACTCCGTCGACGCGGCTCGTCTGGCTGGAGACGCCGACCAATCCCTTCCTGCGCGTGACCGACATCCGCGCCGTGGCCGAAATTGTCCATGCCCATCCCAACAATCCATTGTTGGTTGTCGATAATACATTCGCGACGCCGTATCTGCAGCGTCCATTGGAATTGGGCGCGGATATCGTCGTCCATTCGATGACGAAATATCTTGGCGGGCACTCGGATGTAGTTGGCGGCGCGGTGATCGTTAAGGACAAGGAGCTCGCCGAGCGACTCTACTTCCTGCAAAACGCGGTCGGCGCAGTACTTGGACCGATGGACGCGTTCCTCGTCTTGCGCGGCATCAAGACCCTTCCTCTCCGCATGGATCGCCATGCCGAGAATGCAGAGGCAATTATCGAATACTTAGAGGAACATCCAAAGGTGGGGAAACTGATCTATCCGTTTCATGGATCTCATCCACAACTGCGTGTTGCCAAGCAGCAGATGAAAAATGGAGGCGGGATGATCTCCTTCATCATGAAGGAAGGGCGGGATGCAGCCGTCAGGGTGGTGGAAAGAACAAAAATATTCACCCTGGCTGAGTCCCTGGGCGGCGTCGAGTCACTGATCGAACTGCCCGCGGCGATGACACATCTATCCGTCGCCGGCTCACAATTGGAAGTGAATCCAGGGTTGGTCAGGCTATCTGTGGGGATTGAAAACAAAGACGATCTGATCGAGGACCTGGAACAGGCGCTGGCGTTTGCATAAGAAAAACGGGCTTCATCGAGAAGTCCGTTTTTTACATGGCGTGGATAGCCACTAATGTGACATCGTCATCCTGTTTCGCGCCGCTTTGATAATACATCAGCGAATCGAAGAGCTGGTCGCAGGCGCTCTGAGCACTTGCGGCTGCCAGGCCTCCCATCGTAGTTTTGATGCGCTCCAAACCGAAAGGCACACCTTTGGGATTACGGCAATCCGTCATACCATCGGTGAACATGACCAACAACGAATCGTTGGGCAGATGGACGCTGTATTCATCGAGAGCGATATTCTCCCATAATCCCAGAGCCATCCCGGGTTTGTGAGGCAGCCGGTGCACTTCTCCACCTGGGCTGAGGAATAGCGGCGGCTCATGTCCGGCACGCGCATAGTTAAATTCACCCGTATCAATATCCAGCACACCGTACAGCGCCGTGACGAACTGGGTAGATTTTTCGAGGCGAGTAATATGGCGGTTCACCCGCCGAAGCACATCGCCGGGCGAGATCGCGCTGTCCGCTTCGGCGATGATCAGCGCGTGGGCGCGTGCCATAAAGATGGCCGAAGGGACACCCTTGTCGGCAACATCGCCGATCAACACACCAACCTTATTCGTATCCAAGATAAAGACATCGTAAAAGTCGCCGCCCACCTGGCGGGCCGGGAGAATGCGTCCGCCGAAATCAAAATCCTCCACAAGCGGGAGCGTATCAGGCAGGATTGACATCTGGATCTCAGCCGCCACTTTGAGTTCGCGCTCGAGGCGCTCTTTCTCGATCAGCAATTCCTGGGCGGCCTTCAGCTCATCAAAGGCTTTTTGCAGCTGACGGTTTTTCTCCGTCAGATCACGGAATGTAGCAGCATTAGTATTGTCCAGACGCTGACTCAGCACATGAACCATTGTGCTGGCAAGCTGGGGATGAACTTGTAAGAGGTCAAGCAAATGGGCACGACTCATACTAAGCAGAACGACATCGCCATGCGCTCGCACACTCGCAGTGCGCGGCGCGCCGGTGATCAGGCTCATCTCCCCGATATACTCACCCTGCGGCACTCGATTGAGGATCAGCTCATTGTCCGTATCTGGCGCCTTGAGAATTTCAAGATCCCCGCTAACAACAATGTACATATGCTCACCGGCATCGCCCTCGCGAAAGAGAATTTCGCCGGAGCGCAAGTTGACCAATTCCAGCTGCGCCAAGATCCGGTCCAGCTCGTCAACAGGAAAATCCGTGAAGAAGGGAATGCGAGCAAGTAAATTTGTGGTGGTCATAATGGATATTTCTATTGTACACGAATCTATTTATTTTTAAGCGACCCACATATCGAATGCAAACAGCATTGCCAATGCGCCCATCAACAGGATGCTCAGAAGAGTCCAGGCTCGATCAAAAACGGGGTCGCGTCCCCAACGCGCCAAAATCAGAAATACCGCCGGTGCAGCCAAGATATAACGATGAATACCTTGTGCGGGTCCACTCCCCCACGAGATCAGCACCACAGCCACGCTAAACCAGCCCAATTCCGGATCAAGCTTCACACAAAGGATACAAGCCACAAGTGCAATGGCGAGCCCCAGGAATTCCGTGAAATAATAGGCAGTATGCTGTGGCTCTGTCCCCTGCAACATGGTGTGGAATGCCTGCGACCATTCATAAACGGACTTGTTCAGGGATAAATAGCCGCGCCCAAAATATTTTGACTCGATATAGTCAAACGCAAGACCGAGATAAGAGAATTTCCAGATCAGGAATGTGATGAACGGAGAAAGTGCAAGCAAGAAATGATAAAGAGGGCGAAGGAGTCCGCCCCGATGAAGTAGCTGGCGCCATTCTCCATCCAGATCCCTCCATTCTCCTGCACGGATCCAGGCAATCATCATCGGGATCACGAGTGCCACCCCGACGGCGCGTGTAAGCGTTGCACAGACTCCGCACAGCGCTGCCGCCAGCCACTGTTTTCGCTTCAACAGGGCGAGGCATGCAAATGCCAGACCGACAAACAAACCTTCCGTGTACACCTGCAGGAGGAAGAAGCCCGTCGGTAATATCATCAGATAGAAGACGGCACGCAGTGCGCCATCTTCACCGAGCTTTTCGTACGCTAAATCATACAGAGCCAGCACGCCTAATAACGCGCCCAGGGCAGAAATGATCACTCCGGCTAGTGTCGCTGTCGCCACCGGATTCAGACCAAAAATTCGTAACGGAAAGGCAAAGATTCGAATGAGCAACGAGTAGAACGGAAAAAAAGCATAGTTCACCGAAATACTGGTGGAAAAACTTTGCGCGGGTTGCGCCGGGTTGTTCATCGAGATTCCAGCCGGGGTGTAATGAGGGGCGCGTGGGTCTTCGTAACCGGCAATCGCAATGGATAAATAATATTCTGAGTCCCAGGCGACCTGATTATTCATAAACGGATCGAGCAGATAAACGTGTCCCTGCTGGTAACCCGGGCCGGTAAATTGCGTCGTCCAATTCAGGGCGCGGTCCGGATATTTCAATTCGACCCGCGCCTTTACCCAGGCTTGAAATCCGATCACAATCAGCACCCAGGCCAGCCACATTAAAACAATGGTGCGAACCGATTTCATGAATTCATTTTTCAATTTGCGTGATTACCATATCCTGCATGAAAAATCGCTGTGACACGAACAGCACAAGCACGGGCACCGCCATGACGACCAGAGCTCCCACCATTAAGGTTTCCGGGGTAAAGAAGAAACTCTGCGAGAGCTGTACGCCAGAGGAAATCAGCCGCAGGTGAGGAGAAACTCCCAGATATAAACTCGCCAAACGCGTTTCGTTCCAGACGTAGAAGAAGTGCAACAAGGCGACTGTGGTCACAACAGGGATGGATTGCGGCAATATCACCGAGACCAAAATGCGTAGCGGACCGGCGCCATCGAGCATGGCGGCCTCATCCAGGTCGCGTGGGATACTTTTGAAATTTTGTCGGAGCAGAAAAATAAATATCGCGCTGCCAAAGAAATGCGGCACGATCAAGGGCAGCCAGGTCCCAATCCAATTCAGCACATGACCGCTAAACAAATAGTATGTCGGTACCAGGGTGATATTGCTGGGAATCATGATCGTTGCAATCACCAGGAAAAACAGGTACTTTTCACCCGGAATACGGAAACGGGAAAATCCGTACGCCACAGCGATGGAGGAGGCCAAAACACCAATTTCACTGATCAGGACAACAAGCAAGGTATTCTTTAACAGCAACGGTAGATTTGTGATTTCAAGAAAGTTCTTGAAATTATCCAGGGTAGGGCTAAAGATATACACAGGCTGCAAGGAGCGCCACTGTCCATCCCAGTGAATGGGACCAGCATTCGGATCTTGCGGATCGATAAACTCACTCGATTGCCGAGAGGGCTTATATAATGCCCAGTGCCGGATGCCCTCCTTCGTGGGGACCTGGTAGACAATCCGGTCCTTGCCCTCGTAATAGAACGTTACACGGCGGGAGGGCAGCACCGGCGCATTCGGATTCAGGAACTGATCTCGCGGTGTGAGGGAGGCAATGATCATGAATGGCAACGGCGATAGATAGGCAACGATAAAGAGCAACATGAACAGGTTTAGCATGGCCGTGCCGGTAAAATCCCAGAGTCGTAGTGTCAGTCGGGAGACATCACTCCCCATCCGCCATTTTTTAAATCTCAACATGGTTGTCCTCCGGGAAATATACCCAGCGCCGCGAGGTACGGAACAGGAATATCGTGATGACCATCATGATACTGAAGGTGATCCACGCCAATGCGCTTGCGTAGCCAAGATCCGTTTCCCGGAACATGACATTGTTGATGTAGCCCTCCATCGGTGAGAGGCTGAAACTCAATACGTAACCTCGATCCAGGAGGACGGCACCACCAAAGGCACCCGTCAAGTTGATTACCAGAGTGAAGAAGATGGCTGGGGAAATCATGGGCAGGGTCATAAACAGGAAGCGTGCCAACGGACCCGCGCCGTCGACACGTGCCGACTCATAGATCTCCTTGGGAATACTTTCCATGGCGCTGTATAAAATCAAGAAGCCGGGTCCGATGCTCCATAGAGCCATGAACGGTAACAGCAACCCGAATCCATCGATGGGCGGCAAGCCGCGTGGTGCAAGAATCAGCCGTTGTACGTACTGGAGGGATCCCTGAAATATGAAAAAGATGGAAGTGGCAGGGATGATGCTGGTCATAAAGATCAGTGTCCGTAAAACCTGTTTCCCTTTGAGGCGCTCATTGGTGAACACCGCCGCCAACACGAGCGCCAAAAACATCTCAATGGGGATTGTTAGCAGGAAGTAGTTCAAAGAACCAAGCAGGCTCTGGACGGCATCTGCATCTCGTACGAAGTGCTGGTAATTGCTGAGCCCAATAAATTTTGTTTCTGCGGGATTTAGCATGTGGAAATCGGTAAACGAAAAGACAAGCGATGCCAGAATCGGCATTGCCTTGAGGAAGAGAAAGCCGATTAGCCACGGCGAGAGGAACAACAGACCGATCCGAGCCTCCTGCTGCAAGCGGGTCTGTTTGCCAGCTTTAGATTTGATCCGTTCCACGCTGCGATTGGCGATATCCATAAATGCTGCCTGCTTTCCTTGATAAAGCCGTGCGAAGATTGCTCGAAACGCGAATATTTCTGGCAAAATCTTCGCGGGGGCCCATGTACCCGCTAAAACTCAACCACTTCTTTGCCGGCGAGCTTGTCTTGAATACGGTCTATAACCGTATCCAGATGATTCTGCTGGTGGACGTAATCCAGGTCGTCCGTCCGGATGGTGAGGACCGGGCACATATCGAAGGCGCCCAACCACTCATCATAGAACGAGTCGAGCAGGGTCAAATATTCGGGGGTAATTCCCGTCTCCATATTGCGGGCGCGGCGCCGGATACGGTCGATCAAAACATGTACGGGTGCCTTAAGATAGATCAACAGATTGGGACGCGGCAGGCTGTTCATAACGAGCTCGAACAGTCGGCGGTAAGCGAGATAATCACGCTCTGCCAAGTCGCCCATGTGATGCAAGGCGCGTGCAAAAATGTAGAAATCTTCGTAAATACTGCGGTCCAGGATCGCGGAACGTGGGTCGCGCACGGCAGCCTTATACTGCTCGGCGCGGTGACCGAGAAAAAAAACCTGCAAGTGGAATGACCACGTCCGCATATCGGTATAAAAGTCAGCCAGATAGGGATTATCGGCTACAGATTCATAACCCGTCCACCACCCCAGCCGCCCACCGATTCGCTCGGTCAACGATGTTTTTCCAACCCCAATGTTTCCTGCCACAACAACGAGATGCTTGGTCATAAATGCCTCATGGTTCGAAGATGGTAAGGTGAGTATAGGCGGAGCCAACAAATTTGTCGAGACTGCAGCTTTTTCCAGCAGACCTGCTGCCCGCGCTCACCCATCAGCCCTCAACGATTGCCATGATATCCAGGCAGTCAAATTTCCATCTGCGTTCGGACCACCTGCTATGCTTTACGCTCTGTTATAATTTTTCCACTCAACCGGCAATCAACACAGGCGTCACTTGGACCAAAAACGGATCTACATTGCTGCAGGTTTTGCGGCTCTCGTCGTACTTCTTATCTATGGTTGGTTTGTCAGCATAGGTCCCTGGCGCGCTCGGGGGTACACCAGTGATTATTACACTCAAATGGCTTCCGCCTTTCAGCATGGGCAGCTCGCCCTGGAAGCGAAACCAGACCCCGCTCTGCTTAATCTTCCCAACCTATATGATCCCAAAGCACGGAAATATATTCCGCTGCTTGGCGATGCATCCGTGTACAAGGGCCGGTACTATTTGTATTTTGGACCGTTGCCCAGCCTGCTTCTAATTCCGTTTTCACTCATTCTTGGTGCCAAACCAGGCGATCAGGTTTTTGTTTACATCTTTATCCTGGGCTTATTTTTTATCCAAAGTTTATTCTTCCTGGAGCTTTTTCGCCGCTACTTTTCCGGCCTGCCATTTTGGTTCCTTCCATTGATCATTCTACTTCTCGGGCTAACCGGTCCGTTTATGAGGATGCTATCGCATCCATTTATCCATGAGGCTGCCATCAGTGGTGGGCAGTTCTTTGCATCGACAGGTCTTTATATCGCCTTGCTTGCGCTACAGGAAACATCCATCAATGATCGCAAATTATTTTGGGTGGGAGTCCTCTGGGCATGTGCGCTTGCGACCAGGATTACACAGCTTGTTCCGGTCGGTCTGATGGTACTGGTTACTGTGCTCTTTATCTGGAAGGAAGGTCGAAAGGAAAAAGCAGCATGGCTATCTTTACGCCCTATCATCGCATTGACAATGCCTCTGTTGATCGGCGGGGTTTTGCTCGCCTGGTACAACTGGGCGCGCTTTGATTCCATCATTGAATTTGGGCTGTACTACCAACTGGCGGCATTCGATTTGCAAGCCAATTACGACGCCTTATTTTCGCGCGTCTATGTCGTTCAAAATATCTACAATTATTTCTTCCAGCCATTTGCACTGAAAGGACTGTTTCCATTCGTCTTTGCACTACCCGGCAGCGAAGAGCCAATCTTCCTCTCGCATGAATTACCCAAGCTTTATACCGTCGAAGGAAGGTTCGCGGGCTTGCTGATCAGTACTCCCTTCATATTTTTTTCCGTCCTTCCCGGGATAGCACTTCTTCCAGGTTGGATAAACGCCCTTAAAGGGAACAAAAATCAGGACTTATCCATTCTGTGGACCTGGATCACAGGCAGCTTGATCGGCTCATCCATTGGCGGCGCTATTCCTACGCTGCTCATCTTCTATGTCGCATTCCGCTATGAGACTGAATTTATTACTGGATTGACCATGCTCGCCGTGATCGGTTTTTACCAGGTATACAGGCTTCTGCAAAGTCGAACAGCTCGAATCGTCTTACTTTTTATCGGCACAGTTTTGATTCTGTTCTCGGTTTATGTAAACATTGCGCTGGCATATACCGGA